>MGPS01000008.1:7609-32251 GCA_001797495.1 Deltaproteobacteria bacterium GWC2_42_11 | reverse complement strand
TTTCTACAACTGTCCCGAAAATACCTTAGTTGCTGTTGTCTGTCCTGTTGGCAAACCGTCTGGATGGGAGGCTTTTAGAGGCCACGGGTTTGAAAGCGGGGCAGGCAACCGCAAATACTAACAAGATTTTCATGCCCCTTTGTGAACTAACGGCTCATGTAGGTTTAGTCCTAAAAAGCCTCTCTTTTAAGGACAGATTCATCAAGTATGGTGATTTTCCTTCTGTTTATCTTTATACACCCATTACTCTGAAATTCCTTTAATATCCGTGTTGCTGTTTCCCTGGATATGCCGGCAAGGTTTGCCATAGTTTCCCTGCTGATGTTGAGGTCAAATACAATGCCGTTATTTTTTTTAACCCCGCTTTCTGCAGAAAAGTCTAAAAGAACCCTTGCCACCTTTCCGTATGCATCAGAAAACCTTAGACTTGCAATCTTCTCGTCTGTCTTCCGCAGCCTCCTGCTTAGCATGGCGAGTATATCCAGAGCAACATCAGGATGTTCTTTTATCAGGTTAATAAAATCTCCCCTCTGGATAATAAGTGTTGTAGAATCTTCCATAGCAGTTACAGTGGCTGACCTGTGCTGACCGTCCAGAAGGGACATCTCCCCGAAACAATCATAAGGGTGTACAATCTTTAATATATCTTCCCTGCCTTTCTTATCAAATATGGATATCTTTACCATCCCGGATTTCAGGATAAAAAGTGAACTCCCCTCATCATCAGAATGGAATATCACCTCACCCTTTTTGTAAGTTTTTTCAAAAACTATATGGAGAAATTTTTCAAGGTCTTTTTCATCCAGGTCACTAAACATCTGTATCTTTTTCAGGGACACCTTGTTTATCATCTAAAACCTTGCCTCTATGCCAATACTTACAATATTTCTGTCATAGTCATAAACCGTTATATTTGAATTAGATTTTATGTGGGAATACTGCGCCTGAATATCAATATCTTCATAGATTGTGTAAGAAAGCATTGTGTTAAATGTATAGGTCTCGTCTTTCCTTTTCTTGTCAAAGGCTGTATGGGTTTCCTCATATTTCTGGAGATACGCCTCTAATCCAATGTTGAGTTTAAGTTTTTCCATAACAGGATAGAGAAATCCTGCGCTGAACTTGTTGCCGTGGTATTCCCAGTTTTTGCCGTCTGTATTTTCTTTATTGAATTCATATCTTAGATTTAAAAAGCCTTTATTTTCAGCAAAAAGATAAAACCATGACCCGCCGACCGCATAGTCATTGCTGTCTCTGTTCTCATCGCTATTTATCGCTTTTTTTAAGAAATCCTTAAACTGATATCTTACAAAAGCCTGTGCAAACTGATTTTGATTGATAACAAAACTGTATTGAGGCAGGACTGTAACTGAGTGCACATATTTAAAATCATCAACCAGGGTGTAATTGTAACTTGTAAGGAGGCTTATTGAACTGTCTTTGAAATTGTAACTCGGAATAAGCGCAGCTGTATGGCTTTGGATATCATGTGTCTTTAAATCCTCATGGATATTATAATAGAGTGAATATTGCAATTTCATGCCCCATGGACCTGTGAGTTTAGGGACATACTCAGCCCTAAGTGTCGCTACTCCGACACTATCGCCTTCTCCTGTAATATCCCCTGCTGCTGCTGAATCGCTTGGTTTCAATAAGACATTATCATCATACATATACTGGATGCCAAGTGTAACCCTGAAAGGCCTTTCTTCCTTAAGCCTCTTTGCTATGGCATTTATGTACTGGTTTGCAAACTGGGCAATGTCTGCATTCGGGTCGCGGACAACTACTTCTTTAAATACTTCCCGTGCCTCGCTCAACTTCCCTTCCTGAAGGTTTGCTATCCCTATTTGGTAATCTGCTGAGCGGCTTAATTTCTCGTCAAGGGATTTTGCCTTCTTAAATGCCTCAATTGCCTCAAGGTTTTTTCGGGTTTTTAAAAGAACAAGACCCTTTAAAAACACAGTTTGTGCAGGTGATATATCCTCCCGTTCTGCTATTTCAAGTGTTTTTAAAGCGTCTTCAAGTTCACCGAGTTGATAAAATGTGTCCGCGAGTTCAACAACACCTTCTTTTACAGCAGGTTTTAAGGTTATTGCGTCATTTAAATGATGTTTTGCCTCTTTATAGTCTTGTACCTTTTTGTAGGCAATGCCAAGAAAATATGCTGCAACAGAGGAATTAGGGTCTTCTTCCCGCGCTTTTTTTAAATCCGCTATTGCCTCCTCGTAGTTTTCTTCTTTCAGATTGGTGATGCCGCTTTTCAGATAATCAGGTTTTTTATCCTGCGGGTATGCATTTTCAGGATATGTGGATACTGCAAGGAGAAATATAAAAAGGAGAAACGGTAAAACGAGATTTTGTTTTGACATAAACTTCCTCCTTTATATGTCAATAATATGTTAGTTAGGATAATGTTAAGGTGAGTTTATACTTTAAGTCTACTTTATGTAATGACACCTGTCAAGCAATATTTATATGAAAAATATCACTCAACTCTTTAATAAAATGGAATATTTTTATTTTGAAACATCACCTCCAATAACTATTTCCGGTATTCTGAGTGTGGGCTGTGCGTCAGAAACAGGCACGCCCTGCGTATCCTTTCCGCATGTGCCTATGCCAAAGCCAAGGTCGCTCCCCACCATATCAATATCCCTTAATGTTGACGGACCACTGCCTGTTAATGTGGCGCCCCGTATAGGTTCGGTAACTTTACCATTTTCTATAAGATAACCCTCTGTAACCTCAAACACAAAATCACCATTAACAGTATTAACCTGTCCTCCCCCCATTTTTTTTACCAGAAGTCCATTTTCAACAGATGAGATTATATCTTCAGGGTCTGTTTTACCCGCGGCAATGTATGTGTTTGTCATACGCGGTATCGGTCTATGGTGATACGATTCCCGCCTGCCGTTGCCTGTTGACTGCTTTTTGTCCTTCATTGCAGTCAGCCTGTCATACATATAATTTTTTAATATGCCGTTTTCAACCAGAACTGTCTTTTGTCCCCTTGTTCCCTCATCATCAAAGAAGTATGAACCCCTTTTATTCGGTATAGTTGCGTCATCTATGACTGTTATAAGGTCTGATGCAACCTTTTCTCCAATCTTGTTTGAATAAACAGAAAGTCCCTGCTGCGCCAAATCAGCCTCAAGTCCGTGCCCTATTGCCTCATGTATCATTGTGCCGCCTGCCTCACTGGAAAGTACAACAGACATCTTACCCCCGGGCGCCCTCCTTGCCTTGAGCATGGTAATCGCCCTTTTCCCTGCTGTTTCTGCAATCTTTTCAGGCGGTAATTCGTCAAATATCTCCATGCCGCTTATGCCGCCTATTGGTTCATATCCTGTCTGAAGAATTTCTCCTTCCTGTGCAACCGCACTCACAGCAAAAAGTAAACTTGTCCTCCTGTCTTCAACCCACTCACCTTCACTGTTTATGACAGCCATTTCCCTTGTCCCATCACCGTATATAACCTTCACTTGTCTTATCCTTTTATCCATGCCCCATGCTATTTTATTTGCCCTATTTACAATATCTACCTTTTCCGGGAGGAGGGTTTTATCAGGCGGTATCTTTATGAAGAAACCATTAGAAATGCTTTTATTTATAACAGAGATGTCTTTGCCGGTTTCATGATTTTTTACTGCATGACTTACTGTTTCTGCAAGTGCTGCAAGCCCTTTTTGTGAAAGGTCGTTTGTATATGCATATGCAGTTTTGTGGTTGAATATAACCCTTATGCCGCAGCCTTTATCTATCCCTGCTATTATCTTTTCAATCCTGTTTTCTTCGCATATAACAGAGGTGTTTACAGTCTCTTCAAAATAGATGTCAGCAAAATCGCCGCCATTTTTGAGAGCCTTTTTCAGGATTGGGAGGGGGTCAATGCATTTAAGAAGTTCCATTTTTTGACCTCGCAAGATTTAATGATTACTGCCGTGTTTCATAACATATCTTGTGAAAAAAGTTAAACAGATTCGTGTGTGAAATAAAGACTTTGTCAGGTGCGGGTTTTTTGTTATGATTGCTTTTATGCCATTTAAAAAAATATCTGGATTTTACCCCATTATTGATACCTCCCTTATTGCAGTTTCAGGGGTGGATAATGCTGCAAGGGCTGTTGTTGAAGGCGGCGCTGAGATAATCCAACTCAGATGTAAGGAAATCTCTGCAAGGGAGTTTATTAAAATAGCGATGGCAATAAAACTGGCTGCGTGTAAAAATAATGTCTTACTTATTATAAATGACAGGGTTGATATTGCGATTCTGGCAGGTGCAGACGGTGTGCACCTCGGTCAGGATGATTTGCCGATTGAAGATGCAAGGAGGATTTTAGGGGAGGGGAAGATAATAGGTGTTTCAACGCACAATATGGATGAGGCTGTTATTGCTGCTCAAAAGGGCGCTGATTATATTTCATTTGGTCCGATATTTTCTACAATAACAAAAAAGGATGCACAGGAGCCAAAGGGTGTTGAAAAACTCATGGAGGTAAAAGGTAGGGTAAAGATACCGGTTGTTGCAATTGGGGGGATAACACTGGAAAATGCAGCAGAGGTTTATAGGGCAGGTGCGGATTCAACAGCGGTTATTTCAGGCCTATTAAAATCTTCTGATATTAAGGGCAGGGTTAGAAGGTTTATAACTATCTATGAAAAGTGTACTAACAATAGCAGGCTCTGATCCATCCGGTGGTGCAGGGGTGCAGAGGGATTTAAAAGTATTTACAGAATTTGGCTGTAATGGTCTTTCTGTGATAACTGCACTTACTGCACAAAATTCAAAAATAGTAAAGGGTGTAGTCCCTGTTTCAGGGTTATTCGTTAAAAGGCAGATAGAAGCATTGCTTGAGGAATATACTGTAGGTGCTGTAAAGACAGGAATGCTGGCAACTGATGGAATAGTCAGAACCCTTGTCATGTTTTTCAGGAAACACAGCGATATTAAAAAGAATTTAGTCATAGACCCTGTGATTACCTCAACCAGCGGTTATCTGCTTCTTGAAAAGAAGGGTATTGCCCGATTGAAAGATGAACTCATACCTCTTGCAAAGGTTGTAACCCCTAACCTGTATGAGGCATCCGTACTTTCGGGTGTAAAAATCAGAGGTATTGAGGATGTTTATAATGCTGCGGGGGAGATTAAAAAATTAGGCTGCAGGAGTGTGCTTGTAAAAGGAGGACATTTGAATACAAGAGGCAAGGGTTATGGGGGCAAGGTGCAGGGGATGGCAGTGGATGTTTTTTACGACGGCAGGGAATTTAAGGTGTTCATAGCAGAAAGGGTGAAAAAGGATTTGCATGGTTCAGGCTGCATATTATCAGCGGCAATTGCGGCAGGGCTTGCAAAGGGGGATGATATTAAGGGTGCTATCAGAAGTGCAAAAAAATATATTACAAGGTTGATAAGGGATGACTAGACGGGGTAACCCCAAATACAAGAGGATTTTCAGCGTGAACTAACCATCACTTAATATCTCTATTCGTCTGATGTTTTCATCTGTACAGGAAAATTTTATCAAAATGTATTTTGGTGGTAATAAATCCAGTGCGGTTTCTGCCCATTCTATGACTGTTACGCCGTCTGTATAGAAATAATCTTCTATGCCAATAGCAGTGAGTTCGTCAGGGTTCCCGAGCCTGTATAAATCAATGTGGTAAAGTGGTATATTGCCGTGGTATTCGTTTACTATTGTAAATGATGGGCTTCTGACATGACCTTTTATGCCGAGTCCTTCTGCAATCCCCTGCACAAATACTGTCTTGCCTGAACCAAGATTCCCGAGGAGTGCGACTACATCTCCGCGTTTTAATGAAGAACCAACCCTTCTGCCGAGTTCCTTTGTCTCTTCAGGGGAGTTTGTATAAAAGGTTTCAGTTTTCACGACGGGTTTTTTAAGAGAGAATTTAAAACCTCAGGCAGGATAGTTAGGAGGTCTGTTGCCATCATTCCTATTTCGCCGCTTTTTCTTGCAACTGTATCACCTGCAAGACCGTGCAAATACACTCCGATTCGGGCAGCATCAACAGATAAATAACCCTGTGCCATAAAACCTGCAATCATGCCTGTCAATATATCACCTGTGCCTGCGGTTGCCATGCCTGCATTTCCTGTCATATTTATGTAGACCATTCCGTCAGGTGAGGCAATTACAGTCCTTGCGCCCTTCAGTACAAGGGTAACATTATTTTCAGTTGCAAATCCTGATGCAGTATTGATCCTGTCTGCCTGAACATCTTTTGTTGATAAATCCAGAAGCCTTGCCATTTCACCCGGGTGGGGTGTCATAACTGTCGGTACATTTGCCTGTTTGAGAACATATAGATTACCTTTTAATACATTTATGGCATCAGCATCTATTACTATTGGTAGATTTGTTTCCTTAATAAGTTTCAAAACCAAATCCCTTACATCATTAACTGCTGTCATGCCGGGTCCTATTGCGATTGCCTGTTTATTTTTTAAAACCTCTTTTACCCTGTCAAAGGATATGCCGCCAAGTGTCTTTGATTTTGTTTCTGGCAAAGGCTCTGTCATAACCTCTGTAAGTTTCTCTTCCATGATTCTGTTTAAACTTTCAGGTATGCCGAGTGTAACAAGTCCTGTCCCGACCCTCATTGCACCAAGGCATGTCATCGCTGCAGCGCCTGTTTTTCCTGTAGAACCTGATAAGACGAGGAGATGCCCGAAAATTCCTTTATGCGAATCCTTTGGTCGTTTCTTTAATAATTTTTTTATGTCAGCATCTTCTATTGTCTCACACTTAATACTTTTATCTTCTATTATCTCCAGCGGCATTCCAATATCAACAACATCTAACTTTCCTGCATATCCAGCGCCGGGGTATGTGATTAGACCTATCTTTGGAAGAACCATTGTGATTGTTGCGTCTGCCTTTATACAGCAGCCGAGCAACCTCCCTGTTGATGCATCAATGCCTGACGGCACATCAATAGAGACAACCTTTTTGCCCGCACCGTTTATAAAATCTATAACGTTTTTATAGATGCCGCTGATGTTGTTCACAAACCCTGTTCCGAATATCGCATCGATTATAAGTTGCGAATGCTTTACCTTTGATGCATGTTTTTCAATATCCTGAGTTTTTGTGATGCCATAAATTTTTCCGCCCATCTTTTTCCAGATATTCATGTTTGTCCCTGCATCACCTTTTACATCTGATTCTTTTGCAACCAGATATACAATGACATCCATACCTTTATTTTTCAGGTGCCTTGCGATAACAAAGCCGTCGCCGCCGTTATTCCCCTTGCCAGCAAATATTGAAACCGTTTTGATTGAATTGGAGGTGATATGCTTCTTAAGAATGATTTCGGCGGCACCCTTGCCGGCATTTTCCATAAGCACAATGCCGGGAATGCCATAATCTTTTATTGCCTTTTCATCAAGGAGTTTCATGGTTTTGGAATCGACCACTTTCATGCATTTGAAAATATCACACAACCTATACATTTGTAAACCTAGTTTTCTTGACAAAGACATCGGCAAGGTGTTAAGTAAACAACCCATAAAACATTTGACAGAGAGGTTATAAATGCACTTCTTTAATTACAAAGGCAATAAATTATATGCAGAGGGTGTGCCAATAGAGAGGATCGTAAAGAAGGTTGGCACACCGTGCTATGTTTATAGCAAAAAGACACTGGTTAGGCACTACCATGCCTTTGATGATGCCTTCAGGGATGTACCCCACCTGATATGTTATTCTGTTAAGGCTAATTCAAATATAGCAGTTTTGAAAACATTTATAAAACAGGGGAGCGGTGTTGACATTGTTTCAGGAGGAGAACTTTTCAGGGCATTAAAGGCAGGTGTAAATCCAAAGAAGGTTGTATATTCAGGGGTTGGTAAAAGAGAGGATGAGATTGAATATGCCTTAAAAACAGGGGTACTCATGTTTAATGTTGAATCACCAGAAGAACTGCGCGCAATAAATAATATTGCAAAAAGACTTAAGAAAAAGGCAGGTTTCGCAATAAGGGTAAACCCTGATGTTGAGCCCAAAACACATCCATATATCTCAACAGGTCTTAAGAAGAACAAGTTTGGGATAGAGACCAATCAGGCAATAAGGGAATATATTTATGCAAAGAATAATCTGAAAAATCTTGTCCCTATAGGTGTTGACTGTCATATCGGTTCACAGATAACACAACTCACTCCATTTGTTAATGCGATTAAAAAAACAAGCGATATTATAGAGAACCTCCGCAACGAGGGGATTGATATAAAATATCTTGATATGGGCGGCGGGCTTGGTATTACCTATGATAAGGAAGCCCCGCCCCATCCGGGCAAGTACGGTAAGGCAGTTATAGATGAGACAAAAAAACTTGGTATAACCCTTATATTTGAGCCGGGGAGGGTGATGGCAGGAAATGCAGGGATACTCGTGACAAGGGTTCTGTACACAAAGAAAGGCACACAGAAGAATTTTATTATTGTTGATGCCGCGATGAACGACCTTGCAAGGCCCAGCCTTTACGGCTCTTACCATGCTATAAAGCCTGTGAAAAAAAGTAACTCAAAGAAAGAAATCACTGTCGATGTTGTGGGCCCTATCTGCGAATCAGGCGATTTCTTTGCAAAGGACAGGGAACTTCCAGTGTTTAAATCAGGTGATTTGATGGCAATAATGAGCGCAGGCGCTTACGGGTTTTCTATGTCCAGCAATTATAATTCAAGGCCAAGGGCAGCAGAAGTTATGGTGGATGGGAATAAGTTTTTTATAATCAGAGAGAGGGAATCCTATAAGGATTTGATAAAGGGTGAGAGTTTTTGACTGAGATTTGTCCTGCAAATAATAAGGGGGGTTATCCCTAAAAATAAAAAAAGGCGGGATTTATATCCCGCCCTTTGCTTTGAGGAGATACTAAAACATATGATTCATAGACGCTATATAGGCTGTCAGGCATGTACACTGCGTCTATATACCTCAAGGAAAACGATTATTCCTTAAAAAGAATATGCCTTGTATGCCTCGCTAACCAAACCAGTGCCAGCATTACAGGAACTTCTATAAGTGGTCCTATAACAGTAGCCAATGCCACTGTTGGATTAAATGCTGTGATTGCAATAGCAATGGCTATTTCAAAATCCCTTCCTGTTGAACTGAATGCCACAGCAGCAGCATCTTTGTAATTTAACCCAAGTTTCCAACTTGTAATATAAACAACAGCAAACATTGTCCAGAAGAATAATGTCATTGGCACAGCCATCTGGATAATGAAAAACGGGTTTTCAAGTATCAAATCACCTTTTAGTGCAAACATTACAACAAGCGTAAAAAGGAGTCCAAGAATTGATAGGGTGTCAAGATAAAGTTTTAGTTTATAAAACCATTCCTCACCATATCTCTTTACACCAAGAAATCTCGTGAGTATGCCTGCAATAAGCGGGATGCCGAGATATAGAATTACACTTTCGCCTACAACCCATACATCAAATTGGTGCAGTTCCCCAAGTAGAATCTTTGCATATACAGGGATTAGGAGCATCTGGATGATTGAGTTTACAGCAACAAGGATTACAGCAAGCGGACTATTGCCATGAGAGAGATGGGTAAAGACAATCACCATTGCAATGCATGGGGCAAGACCATAAAGTACAAGCCCTGCATGAAGGTCAGGTTCATTCTTTAAAAATAGATTGGCAAGGAGAAGCATAAAGAAAGGAGCAACAGCATAGTTGAAGAATATTACTATAAGAAACTGTTTTGGCGATTTTACTGCCTTCCCCAAATCCTCAAATCTTATGCTTGCTATTGCAGGATATATCATCATAAAAAGTCCGACAACCACGCCAATCGCCAGGGTATTTGGTATTGTGAATTCATAAGTTCCGTGAAATATGGATTTAATGGCATCAATGGGCGGTGTAATCTGAAAATTTGAAATCCCGTACCACTTGCCGACAGCAATGCCGACTATCATGCTGACAATGACAAACACGGGCAGGAGTTTGAAGTTATGAAATTTTTCAAGAAATCTCTTCATCTGTTATTACCGGCAATTCTTATTTTTAGGCGCTGCGATTGTCCTTATCTTTTTTTGTTTAGAAGAAGTATCACCAGAAATCCTTTCAAGTGCAGAGAGTATTAAGAACCTTCTAAACATATCCGAATCAGCAATGCTGTAATGAATCCATTTCCCCTCTTTCCTGTCCTGTATTAACCCTGCCTCTTTCAGTATGCCAAGATGAAAAGATACCTTCGGCTGGGTTAATTTTAACCCTGTTACTATATTGCATACACATAGTTCCCCATGCTCAAGGAGTTTTAATATCTTAAGCCTTGTTTCAGCCGATAATGCCTTGAAAATTTTTGACAGTTCCTGCATCTTTTAGACTCTTGTGATTACATGATATAGATAATTATTTATATGAAAATATAAATCGTGCATACAAATCGCTATTCATATAAAATAATTTTGATATGTTTGTCAAGGAAAATAAGCCTCTGCGGTGCATATAAATGAAGGCGGGAAACGAGGTAACGCAGGAAATGCAGGAAAAGTTATTGCAACTATATAAAAAAAAGGTATAATAAATTCTATTTCGTCGGGGAGTTCTATAAAATATGAAAATCAATTTTACAAAGATGCACGGGCTTGGGAATGACTTTATTGTCATTGACTGTAGAAATATTGATATTCCGAATCTGCCTGATGTGATGAAAAAACTCTCTCATCGGCAGTTCGGCATTGGTTTTGATCAGGCGCTTATTTTGTTTAATTCAAGTATCGCAGATTTCAAAATGGACATATACAATGCAGACGGCGGCAGGGTTGAGATGTGCGGGAATGGTATAAGGTGTTTTGCAAAATATATCTGGGACAGAAGATTGTCGGATAAAGATGAACTTGCAGTTGAAACCCTTGCAGGTATAATAAAACCCAGAAGAATTGCGGAACTTGTTCAGGTGGATATGGGCGAACCTATACTTGAAGGAAGGAAGATACCTGTTGACATGGATGGCAGAATTGTTGATTATAAATTGGATATCGGCAGCGAGAAGTTTTTTATTACCTGCGTTTCTATGGGTAACCCGCATTGTGTTATATTTGTAGATAATGTAGATGGATTTGATGTTCGGAAGCATGGTCCTTTAATAGAAAACCATGCGCTATTTCCGAAGAGGACAAATATTGAGTTTGTACAGGTGTTGAATAAGAAGGAATTAAAAATGCGGGTGTGGGAGAGGGGCAGCGGCGAGACCCCTGCCTGCGGGACAGGTGCGTGTGCATCTTTAATTGCTGCAAGTCTGAAAGGATTTTCTGACAGGGAAGCAGTTTTACATCTGGCAGGCGGTGATCTGGATATAAACTGGTCTGAAAGAGATAATCATGTTTATATGACAGGTCCTGCTGCAGAGGTTTTTGAAGGTAGTGTTAATATAAATTAAGGTGGAGGAGTATATGTTTAAAGGTTCAATGGCGGCAATTGTTACGCCATTCAAAAACGGCAAGGTTGATGAGAAGGCATTAAGAAACCTGATAGAGTTTCAACTCAAAAACGGCACAGATGCCATAGTCCCATGCGGGACAACAGGGGAATCAGCAACACTATCTTATGAGGAGCACGACAGGGTTATTGAACTTACGATAGAGATTGTTGATAAAAGGGTGCCTGTGATTGCAGGGACAGGCTCAAACTCTACAAGCGAGACAATCATGCTTACAAAACATGCTGCAAAGACAGGCGCTGATGCAGCACTTCTGATTACACCATATTACAATAAGCCGACACAGGAGGGTTTGTATCAGCATTATAAGGCAGTTGCTGAGGCAGTTGATATACCGCAGATACTTTATAATGTTCCCGGGAGAACCTGTGTCAATATGCTGCCTGAAACGGTTGCAAGACTTTCAGAGATTAAAAACATAATAGGCATAAAAGAGGCAACAGGTTCGCTCCAGCAGGTAAGCGATACAATAGAGAAGTGCAGGAAGGATTTTATAATACTTTCAGGTGATGATTTTACAACATTTCCGCTATTTGCGATAGGCGGGCATGGTGTGATATCAGTTACTGCAAATATTGCACCAAGGGATGTGGCAAATATGTTTGATGCATTTGAAGTGGCGGACTTTGAAGAGGCAAAGAGGCTGCATTATAAACTTCAGCCTCTTCACAGGGCAATGTTTTATGAGACAAACCCCATCCCTGCAAAGACTGCCCTTGCAATGATGGGGATGATTAAAGAAGAGTTCAGGCTCCCTCTTGTAAAGATGGGAAAGAATAACAGAGAAAAACTGAAAGGTGTGCTGAAGGATTACGGGCTGATATGAAGATACTGCTTGAAAAAAGCAAATACATTGTTATTGTCGCAGTCATTGCCCTGCTGATTGCCTCTGTTTCCACATTTATATGGGCGGCAATAAATATGTCCTCAACCATCTTCCATATGTTTTATGATATATCTGCTCTTGAGACATCTGAGGTTACTGCACATACTGTTGCAATTCTTGATTCATTCATACTTGCTGTGATTCTTTATATTTTCTCAATTGCACTTTATGAATTATTTATAGGCAGACTGAATATGCCTGAGTGGCTTGATATAAAAGACCTTGATGACCTGAAGAAAAAACTTTCAAGTGTTATTGCACTCATGCTTGCAGTAACATTTTTAGAGCATCTTACAAAATGGGAAGACCCTTTAGGCACAATGATGTTTGCCATAGGCATTGGCGCTGTAATCTTTGCACTTATATTTTATATGAAGACAAAGGAAAAGGAATAATACATGATTAAGATAATTGTTGCAGGTGCATTGGGGAGGATGGGGACAAGTATAATCAATGTCATTAAGGAAACCGAAGGGGTTTTTCTTGCAGGCGCATTGGAAATGCCTGACCATCCTGCAATTGGTAAAGACTTAAGTGAGTTTTTAAACTTTGGCAGAAAGGGTGTCAGGATAACCGATGATATAGAGGGCATTGTAAAAGATGCTGACTGCATTATAGATTTTTCTCATCCCGAGGCTTCTATAGACAATCTTGAGATTGCAGTTAAAGATAAAAAGGCTATAGTCATAGGTACAACAGGTTTCTCACATCAGCAGAGAGACAGGATAAAGGAATTATCACAGAAGACAAGGGTTGTTCTGGCGCCGAATATGAGTGTTGGCGTAAATCTTCTGCTTAAGGTTATAAGTGATGTAGCAAGGGTTCTGGGTAAGGACTATGATGTTGAAATTATAGAGGCACACCACAGGCTGAAAAAGGATGCGCCGAGCGGAACTGCCATGAGGATTGCAGAGGTCATTGCAGATGCCCTTAACAGGGACTTAGACAAGGTTGCAGTCTATGAACGGAAGGGGATAATCGGTGAAAGAAAGCGGGATGAGATAGGGATACAGACTGTTCGGGCAGGGGATATAGTTGGCGACCATACAATTATATTTGGCGGACTTGGGGAAAGGCTTGAAATAACACACCGTGCCCATTCAAGGGATACATTTGCGAGGGGTGCTGTCAGGGCAGCAGTGTGGATAGTTAAACAAAAAGACGGCATTTACGATATGCAGGATGTGCTTGGGTTGAAAAGGTAATATTTGATTCTTACCGAGGCAGTTCAGGTTTACCTCTTTTAAGATGCTCTCTTTTATTTCGCATCTCTTCATGCGGCAGTTGTTTTCGTTGCTGCGGGTATTGTTTTTCCAGTCTTTCTGTCCCGTCTTGCGTAAGTTGCTGCCGTCTTTGGAAGTTTTCTCTTACACGTCTTTTCTCTTCAGGCGGAAGTTGCTTCCATCTCAAGAAGTTTTCCCGGACACGTCTCCTTTCCTCTGGTGCAAGTCTTTTGAATTCCATATACTTCCTTTTCAAAGCCCCCTGTTTTTCGGGCGGGAGTGCCTTGAACCTCCTGTAATTTTCTCTTATAAAAGCCCTTTCCTCTTCGGACAGTGACTTCCATTCCCTGAACCTCTTTTTTATATCTTCTCTCTCTTCAGGGGTCATCGCCTCCCACCGTTTAAGTTTTTCATTAGTCTCTGCATCCTTACCATCTTCACCAAAGAGATAGACAGGGTGCATAATCATAAATATCAGAAAAAATATCAGTGCAATGTACCTGTTCAAGCCTATCACCTCCTTAATATTCTGTTTTACCTGTCTCTTGTTTTTTTAGATTTACCCTGTTTCCCATCATTCATCGTTTCTACCATCTCCATATTTTTGAGCATTTCATAATCCTCCATGAGTTCCAGTATCTGGATAATCTCCATCTCCTCTTCGCTGTTTTGTTTATTCTTGTATCTTTTATTGTCATCAGCGGTTGCATTGTTGAGGGATATACAGATACAGGATAAATAAACAAGAGTGGTTAAGGAAAGCAGAAATTTTTTGCAGTGTCCCGTCATGAGATTTCCTTCATTGATTCAAGGGCATCAAGGTTTATCAGCATATCCATCTTGTCCAGCATTTCCATATCTTTTATAATTTCATAGTTATCTGCAATAAAACTGTTTTCTTCATACAGTTTGTATTGATATACTCCGATGGATATGATAATCAAAAGCGATACAGCAGCAGTTGCAGAAATCAGAGGTTTTAACAGCAAAAAATCCACTAACTTTTTCTTCTTGTCTATCTTTTCATACACACCTGCCATGTATACGTTGAGTGGTTTTATTTTTATGGGCATTCTTTCATGTTTCAACTCGTCAAGGACGGCAGTTACTTTCCCAAACTCCTTATTACAAACTGCACACATATTCAGATGGGATTCAAACCCAACCTTTTCTTTTGCAGAGAGGTCATTATAATAATATTGGTGCATAATCCTCTTTGTCTTACCGCACCTCATTCCAGAGACCTCCTAACTTTTTTCTGAGACTACCAATTGCACGAAACAGATGACTCTTTACAGTGCCTACAGAACAGCCGGTAATCCCGGCAATTTCAGCCAGGCTCATACCTTCATAATGCCTCATTACAAAGACCTCCTTCTGCCTGACAGGAAGGTAATTCATTGCCCTTTCTATCTTATCCTTAATCTCTTTTCCGATAACATGCTGTTCGGCCCTGCAATCGTCTTTAATATCAATTTGGCCTTCCTCCAAATCGCTGGTATGACTCAGCGAGATAAACGACAATATCCTTTTCCTCCTTGCCCTCTGTCGGGCAACATTTATAAGGATACTCATAAAAAATGTTTTGAGAGATGACTCATTACGGAATGAGTGAATCTTTTTATAAAGTATTGCGAACGCCTCCTGAGATACATCCTCTGCTTCATGATAATCGTCGGTGATCCTGTAGGCGAGGGATGTCCCTGCTTCCCTGTACATATCCACTATCTTTATAAAGGCTTCTTCATCTCCGTTTTTCAGTCTTTTGATTAGTTCCTGCTCTTCCTGCATGCAGTGCCCTGTAGTTTAGACGCACATCGGATGTAAAAGGTTTACATAAATGTTACATAAAGATATGTAAAACACCTGCACAAGTCAAATTTATTTATACATTTTGTGCTGTCAAAACTACAGTCAGGATGTTTTTAAATATAATTTCGGGAGGCGATGTCATGCCCTGCTGGTATTGCATAATCGCCTATCTATGCTTCCTGTCCCCCGCACCCCTATTTATCCCCCTGTCCCTTACATCCTCACGGCGGTCTCTTCTATCTTCTCTCCTGTCTCGCACATCCTCTCGTTTGTCCCTGATATCTTCTCTCCTATCTCTTATATCTTCTCGTATGTCCCCTGGTCCAGTGAATGTTTGCCTATCTCTTATATCTTCCCTTCTGTCTCTGATATCTTCGCGCTTGTCGCGCACATCTTCACGTCTGTCCCGTATATCCTCGCGGTGGTCTCTTATATCTTCCAGTCTGTCCCTGTGATTAGCAATCCACTCTCTGTGCCTGTAAGCTTCCTTGGCAATAGCCGGATGTTTGTTAAGGAACTCTTTATTTTCATAGAGTTTTTTTGCTATTTCTGGATGGGTTGCAAGCCACCTTCTGTTACTGTAAATTTCTTTTGCAATGTTGGGATGTTTTACAAGCCACTCCCTGTTCTCTGCAAGTTCCTTTGCAATGCGAGGGTGCTCTTTAAGCCATGTCCTATTTTTGTATAGTTCTCTTGCAACCTCGGGATGATTCTTCAGCCACTCGGCGTCTTTAAGGTTTGCATCAGGATGTTTTTTCTTTAAGTCTTCAATAGCCTGTTTTTCTAATATATCACGATGTTTCTTCTCCCACTGTTTCTCAGCCTTTGCCTCCTCAAGGCTTAGCAAGCCGTCGTTATTTGTGTCTGCATGCCGGAATCTCGCATCGTCCCTGTAGTATTCAAAATCCTTCTGGGCAGCACGCAATTCATTTTTATCCAGAATACCGTCTTTATTGGCATCCGTTGAATTAAATCTCTCCATGTCATAGAGTTCATCGTACTTCTCCTCAAGACCCGGCATTTCAGCACTGGCTGTG
Organism: Deltaproteobacteria bacterium GWC2_42_11; assembly: GCA_001797495.1. GTDB lineage: Bacteria > Desulfobacterota > GWC2-55-46 > UBA9637 > GWC2-42-11 > GWC2-42-11. The sequence continues at coordinate 15,802 of MGPS01000008.1, read as the reverse complement.
TTTGCTGTTAACAGCAAAAAGCCTGCAAGCATTAAAGAATATAGAATTGTTTTCATCATTTTATTACCCTCCTTATAATAAGTTAGCAGATTTTTTTAACCAATTATACCACAAATCGTCCTGCCACCTCCTTTCCACAGGCAATGCATCTTCCACCCGTAAGGTTTATTCTCACCACATCAAACCCTTTTCTGCTTATTGCGGTGTTTCCGCAGTTAGGGCAGTATGTATCTCCACCGGGATGTCCAGGTATGTTTGTTGTATATACGAATTTAAGTCCGGCGGACATGGCTATATTTCTTGCATTTTCTAATGATGTTATAGGTGTTTCCTGCAGACTCTTCATCCTGTATGCAGGATAAAACCTTGTGAAGTGGAGAGGTGTATCGTTACCCAGATAATTCTTAATCCATACAGCCATATCCATTATTTCTGCAGGATTGTCATTCAATGTAGGGATTATCAGGTTTACTACCTCAAGCCATTTGCCTTCTCTCTTAATTGTTTCCATTGCATTAAGGACATTGGAAATTTCAACGTTGCATACCTTGCGGTAGAAATCGCTGCCGAATCCTTTAAGCGTAACTGTAAACGCATCAACGTTTTTTGCTGTTTCTTTAAGGACATGTTCATTTATGTAGCCTGATGTTGCTGCTGCCACTGCCAGACCATTTGATTTAGATGCCTCAGCAATCTTTGTCATATATTCCAGATAAGCAACAGGCTCTGTGAATGTAAAAAGTATCCCTTTAAGTTTCTTCCCTCTGGCTGCAGAAACAGCATCTTTATAGTCAAATCTGTAATTTCTGGTCTCTTCTGGCGTGTGCTGTGATACAGTATGGTTCTGGCAGTATGAGCACCTGAGATTGCATCCAGAAACCCCTATTGCAAGAAACTCAGTACCGGCTGCGTAATGATAAAGGGGCGCAGATTCTATCTTTGCCATTTCTACTACACTTGGGTTATTCCATGCACTGGTCATGAGTTTTCCTTTTATATTTGTTCTTGTGCGGCAGAAACAGGTTTGTCCATCCTCAAGAAGACAGTTTTTGGGACATATTTCACATTGAACCTTATTATCTGCAGTACGGGTATACCACTTGGTTTCTTTATAACCTGATTCTGCTGATGATAAATCAGGCGATATCATGTCCCAGATATACGGCAGCGCTGAAATAGAGATGCCTAGTTTTACCCCCCATGCTACAAATTCTCTTCTTGTTGTCTCTTTTCTGATTAACATAATCCGCCCCCTTTATTTAGTCTTAAGTGCACAGAACTTGCTATCATACTCACCTTTTATACTTAAAAGCCCGCTGCTGCCTGTATGATTTTGTCCTTTTGATAATTTAAGCCTTTTTTCAAGTATAGTTATAACCTTCTCATCCAGTAAAAATCTTCCTATATTTCCCATCACCAACCGTGAATTGATATGGTCAGGTTTTTTATTGCCGTCATCAGGGGTTATATACATGGCTAATTCTCTTTTATTAAGTACAAACTCCTCATCAGTCATATTACGGGCTTTATCAATGGCTTTCAGGAGTAACGAGGTCTTTATATTCTTTTCTGCTTCTGTCATCTCACCCATATGCGATTCCATCCGATTGATATACTCATTGGCAATTATGGGCACTACTTCTGCATATTTTTTATCCGGTATAGAACGTGTCCTCTCCAGGAGTTTTTCAGCAGGAGAAGAGTCAAATGCCTGTCCTGCCCTTACAGGGTTTTTTAGATCTTTTGGCGGAATCAGACACGGCTTAAATGTCTGTACTATCTCTGTTTGTCCGGGTGTAAGCACTGATTTGACTTTTTCTTCTATCCTCTTCAATTCCTTTAAAACCCACTCCTTTTTTTCTTTAATTTCATGGTTAAGTATTGCTGCGTGTCTTTCAATATCCGCAGATGGTTTTGAGTTCTTGTCATACAAATTGTCTCTTAAATGGGTAAGTGCGGTTATAAAATCAGACTCCAGAGACTTATAATCCTGCATTGCAGGATCCTTTACAGCCTTTGCTTCAATAGCATATTTCAGTATTTCTTTTGCCTGCTGGTCCGTAAGATTCAGACCATTGATAAGGTTTAAAATAGTAATCTCTCTGCGCAGTTCTTCAACATCGTTTTTCTCGTTGCTGAAAGACCATGCAGGAGAATATGCAAAAAAGGTCAATATTATTGCAGACATTAAGGTTATACCAAGACTTTTCATTGTTTTATCCTCCTTCTGTCCTATTAGTTGCATGGACAGACTAAAAGGTTTACATGGCAGCAATACACACCTTGACTTTTTTTGAGGCATCGGGTATTTTGATGAATATGGAAAAAACGCAGTATATTGCTGTTGAGGGTCCTATTGGTGTAGGGAAAACCAGTTTGACAGAACTGCTTGCAATTGAATTTGACGGAAGGCATATATTTGAGAATATAGAGGAAAACCCATTTATCCGAAATTTTTACAAGGACAGACAAAAGCATGCGTTTCAGACCCAATTGTTTTTTTTGCTTAGCAGGTATCAGCAGCAAAAGGATTTGAGTCAGCAGGGGCTTTTCAACAGGGTTACTGTTGCAGACTACATATTTGCAAAGGACAGGATATTCGCGCACTTAAATCTTGACGATAATGAACTTTCATTGTATGAGCAGATATATAAACTGCTGGACGCGAGGATAACAAAGCCTGACCTTGTAATATACCTTCAAGCTGAACCAAGGGTCCTTATAGAGAGGATAAGGAAAAGGAATAAGGATTACGAAAAAGATATTGAAGAAAGTTATCTGCATGACCTGATAGAGGCGTACAACAACTTTTTTTTCTATTATAAGGAAACACCGCTTTTGGTTGTAAATACAACAGATATAGATTTTGTCAGCCGACCCCATGACCTGTCCAACCTTGTAAGGGAGATAAGGACAATAAGGGGCGGGGTGCATCACTATATACCATTTGTCAGTCGTTAAAATACTGCCTGGATCCATTAATGGACCGGGACAGAGGGAATAAGTTTAGTCGTAAGTTTTAGGGAAATGACCTTCTGTCTTTGGACTGGAGGTTTTTTTATTTTATGAAGATTACTGTGCCGGACATAAAGAGGATGAAAGAGGAGGGCAGGAAGATACCTGTGCTTACTGCCTATGATTATACTATGGCTAAGATACTTGACAATGCTGGCATCCCAGTCCTCCTTGTTGGTGATTCCGCAGGCATGGTTTGTGCAGGACATGAGAACACACTGCAGGTAACTGTAGATGAAATGATATATCTTACCATGGCAGTTGCAAAGGGGAGGAGGAGGGCGATTGTTGTTGCAGACATGCCATTTTTATCCTACCAGATAATTATTGAACAAGCAAAGATGAATGCAGGGAGACTTGTAAAAGAGGGCGGTGCTGAGGCTGTTAAACTGGAGGGCGGTGAGAATATAAAAGATACAATAAAGGCAATAGTTGACATGGGAATACCTGTTATGGGGCATATTGGTTTACTGCCGCAGTCTGTTCATAAAATGGGTGGATATAAGGTACAAGGTAAAGGCAGGGTGGAAAGGAAACAACTTTTAAGGGATGCAAAGGCTGTTGAATCTGCAGGGGCGTTCTCAATTGTGCTGGAGGGGATGCCTGCAGACCTTGCAAAGGAAATAACCGGATCAGTTTCCATACCGACTATAGGCATAGGCGCTGGAAGACACTGTGACGGTCAGGTTCTGGTCTTATATGATATGCTCGGGCTTTATGGCGACATCTCTCCAAAGTTTGTAAAAAGGTATGCGAACCTGAAAGAGGTTATTACATCTGCTATCAGGAATTATATGGAAGAGGTAGAAAATGGCAGATTTCCTGAAAAAGGGCACAGTTTCTGATATGCAGATTATAACCGGCATAAGAGAGATGAAGGGGTTTTCAGACAGTGCAAGAAAAGAAGGGAAAACTATTGCGTTTGTCCCTACAATGGGTTACCTGCACGACGGACATATGAGCCTTCTAAAAGAAGGCAGAAAATATGATTGTCTGGTTATGAGTATATTCGTAAACCCTATACAGTTCGGTTCGGATGAGGATTACAATACATATCCAAGGGATATGGAAATGGATTTAAAGATTGCAGCAGATAGCGGTGTTGATATTGTATTTAACCCAAAAGCGGGTGAAATATTTCCCGAAGGGTTTAAGACCCATGTTGCAGTCAGTGAACTTAGCAGCAGACTTTGCGGTATTTCACGACCCTTACATTTTCAGGGTGTTGCTACAGTTGTGGCGAAATTATTCAATATTGTTAAGCCTGATGTTGCAATATTCGGGCAGAAAGACTTCCAGCAATTTATTATAATAAAGCAGATGGTTAAAGACTTGAATATTGATATTGAGATTGTTGGCATACCTGTAGTAAGAGAAAAAGATGGTCTGGCAATGAGTTCACGGAATAAATATCTTACACCTGAAGAGAGGATTGCCGGTACATGCATATACAGGGGAATAATGAAGGGGATGGATGTTTTCGACATTGGAGAAAGGGATACCGATATAATATTAAGGGAGGTGAGAAATGTCATAGAAAATGAACCATCTGCAAAGGTAGACTATGTTAAAATATGCGATATTACGACGTTGGAGGGTATCAAGGTTATAAAGAACAGTGCACTCCTTGCTGCAGCAGTCTGGATTGGGAGAACAAGGCTGATAGATAATTGTGTGCTGGGCAGGGGGCTTATGTAGGCAGACCATAGACCATAGACTGAAGACTAAGAAGTCTAGAGTCTAAAGTCTCTCTTTTTCACTTTTAAACGGAGGTTTAAGTATGCAAAGACTTATGTTGAAATCAAAGATTCACAAACTTACAGTTACAGACGCAAACCTTGACTATGAAGGGAGTATAACGATTGATGAGGAACTTATGCATGAGGCGGAGATTCTCCCGTATGAACAGGTGAACATATATAATGTTACAAATGGTAACAGGTTCCATACATACGCGATAAAAGGACAGAAGGGGAGCGGTATTATTTGCATAAATGGTGCCGCAGCACATCTGGCAAAAAAAGGGGATGTAATAATTGTTGCCACTTATGCAATGCTGGAAAATATGGCAGCAATTGCACATAAACCAATATGTGTGCATGTAGATGAGTCGAACAAGATAAAAGATGTAAAACGGATTGCGGTGGGTATGTAAACCCCGTTAAAAAGTTTTTGACTTTCTAACGGGAGGACTTACACGGGGTTTTCTAACGGGGTGAATATGGTTAATTTAATGAAGGCAGGTTTTAAGAGGTATTTTTTTACAGGTATTCTGGTTGTAGTTCCTTTGTATATAACAGGGTATGTCGTCAGTATTATAATAAACTTTATGGATGATGTTATGGGGTTCCTGCCAAAGATACTGCATCCGGATACATATCTCCCGTTTCATATACCAGGGGTTGGTATTATAGTTACACTTCTAATAATACTTGTAACAGGTGCTCTTACTGCAAATCTTGCAGGTAAAAAACTCGTCGAGTTCGGCGAAGGTATACTGGACAGGATACCATTTTTACGAAGTATTTATTCATCTACAAAGCAATTTATAGACACACTCTTTATAAACAAGCATGAAAGTTTCAGGAAGGTGATTCTTGTAGAATTCCCTAAAAAGGATATTTATACAATAGGTTTCCTTATAGGTCCTGTAACAAAGGAGATAGAAAGCAGGATAGAGGAAAAATTGGTTAGTATATTTATCCCCACTTCACCTATCCCAACAACAGGGTATTATCTTGTTATTCCTGAAAAAAACATTATACCGCTTGATATGAGTATAGAAATGGCATTTAAGTTGATAATAACAGCAGGTGTTCTTACATCTGAAAATAATAAAGGGGGAGTGGTAATATGAAAAGAATACCTTTGCTGGACATTGACGCACAGTTAAAGCCGATAAGAGAGGAAGTAATTTCTGCGGTAACTGAAGTAATAGATTCTAAACAGTATATTCTTGGGAAAAGGGTGCAGGAACTGGAGGACAAGATAGCACGGTATTCCGGCTCTCACCATGCTATCGGCGTATCATCAGGCACAGACGCCCTCCTTATTGCTCTTATGGCACTTGGTGTGGGCAAGGGTGATCTTGTCATTACAACACCATATTCATTCTTTGCTACTGCCGGAGTAATAGCAAGGCTTGGTGCGGCGGCGGTATTTGCAGATATAGATCCTGTTTTGTATAGCATTGACCCTGCAAATATTGAAGAATGGCTTAAGAAAAGGCCGGCAGATACTATAAAGAGGGTAAAGGCGATAATACCTGTCCACCTTTACGGACAGTGTGCTGATATGAAGGATATAATGGATGTGGCAGGCAATTACAATATCCCTGTTATAGAAGATGCTGCCCAGGCTATTGGCGCTGAATATCCTTTTGATGGCAGTATAAAACGTGCAGGGAGTATCGGGTTGATGGGCTGTTTTTCTTTTTTCCCTAGCAAAAATCTGGGCGGGATTGGTGACGGCGGCATGGTTATTACATCCGACGAGGTTTTAGCAGAAAAATTAAAGATACTAAGAGTGCACGGTGCGAATCCGAAGTATTATCACAGGATGATAGGCGGCAATTTCAGGCTGGATACAGTTCAGGCAGCGGTCTTGCTTGTAAAATTTAAATACCTTGATGGATGGCATGAAAGCAGGCAAACCAATGCCATCCGTTATGATGAGTCGTTCAGAAAGGCAAATATCCCTGACAGTATGATAAACACTCCATCACCATTATACAGAGGCTCTGTAAGGCATTATCACATATACAATCAGTATGTGATAAGGGCAGCAAGGAGAAATGAACTTCGCACATTTCTTGAGAATAACGGTATTGGAACAGAGATCTATTACCCTGTCCCGTTTCATCTTCAGGAATGTTTTACTTATTTAGGTTATAGAAAAGGTGATTTTCCTTATTCAGAAAAAGCAGCAGATGAGACACTGGCGCTTCCTGTGTATCCTGAGATAACAGAGGATATGCAGATGTATGTTGTAGATAAGGTAAAAGAATTTTATTCAATGGGTTGATAGGAGGCGGGAAAAAAGTGAAAAACAAAAAGCGAAAAACTAAAAACTAATGTACCTTTGTTTTTCGCTTTTCGCTTTTCGTTTTAGATGTATATATGCCTCCGCCCCATGTGCCTATTAAAAGGCTGCCGTTCTTATCACTGCCTATGGTTTGGATAATACGGTTTATAATCCCGCTGCTTATATCTTTCCATTCGTTAGAGCCCTTTTTTGTTACAAACAAGCCGTCATATGTACCTGCATAAATATCCCCTGTGTCGTTGATAAACAGGGATGAGACCCTCCTGTTCTTTAATCCTTCATTTATATCTTCCCACGAGATACCTTTTCTCCTTACAAATATGCCGCTTCCGTCTGTTCCAACATAGATATTGCTGTCTTTATCTACAGCAGCGGATTGGATTATTCTATTCTCAAGATTGCTGCTTAAGTCTTCAAAAGTGTTTTTGTTAATATCTCTGCTTCTGAATATACCGTTGGATGTCCCCACATAAAGGATGCCTTTAGAATCAAATGTAAGTGATACTATCATCTGGTTTGCAATCCCTTCTTTCAGTTCATTCCATGATTTGCCTTTATTACTGCTTGCAAAAAGACCATCTCCGTGGGTTCCTGCAAAGATTACATTGTTTTTATCAATGGCAATAACAGATATATTTACATATTCGGCATGTCCTTTTACGCGAGCCCATTTTTTGTCAGCAGGGTCGTACCTCCAGATACCGCTTGTTGTCCCTGCATAGATATTGCCTTCTGAATCCTTTGCAACTGCCTGAACTCTTTTTCCTGAGAATGTCTCTATCTCTTCCCATGCCCCATCCTGTGTTTTCTTAAATAACCCCCATGATGTCCCTGCATATATTGTGTTTTCATTGTCTGTAAAGGCAGATATTATCTGGAGGTTGGCAATCCCGTTGTTCTTCTTAAGCCATGTTGTGCCGCTGTCCCTGCTTATATACACGCCCCTGCCGTAACTCCCTGCCCACAGTGTATTATTATGCATGTGCTTTATGTTCTTTATGGAAATGCCTTTCAGTCCTATGGATTTCCACTCCTTCAAATCAGGCAGGAATTTAAAGATGCCGTCTTCTGTTGCTGCGAATATCTCTCCATGGAATGACATTGTCATATGTCTTACATACGGGTTTATCCCTC
>MGPS01000008.1:0-7590 GCA_001797495.1 Deltaproteobacteria bacterium GWC2_42_11 | reverse complement strand
CCTGCCATTATCATTACTCCTCATGATATTGCTGCTCCATGCGGCTGCATATATCTGGTTGTTGTTATCAACCAGTATTGAAGGCAGGAGATATTCTATCAGCCCGACAAACTTCCAGGCGCTTTTACCTTTCTCCAGACTGTAAATGCCACCTTCTGTTGCAGCAAGGACTGTCCCGTCTTTTGTAAATGCTACTTCGTTTATAAAGGTATTTTGCAATTCATTGTTTAATAGTTCCCAGTTATCGCCTTTTTTCCTGCATACACCGCTCCCCCAGACAGAGGCATAAACAGTTCCGTCAGGGGCAGCAGTCAGAAAAGGTATCAGCATGCCGGAGGCGCATCCGGATTCCATTAACCAGTTTTTACCGCTGTCGCTGCTTTTGAATACCCCGCCCTTTGTGCCGGCAAACAGAGTGCCGTCTTTTGTTATTGTCAGCGAATATACAAACGGGTTTGTAAGCCCAGAACTTACGGATGACCATGTGCTGCCTTCGTCACTTGTTTTATATACCCCCCCTCCTTCTGTGCCTGCGAATACATTGCCTTCTTTATCCATGGCAATTGAGGAGACAATCCCGCCAAAAGGACCAATTGCACGGAATGAGACATCATCTGCAAGGGAGAGGGAGTAAGATATTGACAGAAGGATTATTGCCGCAGATAAAACATACCTTGTCATTTCTTTGCCCCCCTGTCATAATTGTAAGAGATAAAATATAAAATAAGCGATATGCCAAATATGTAGAGAAGGGGTGTATGCGGGATTATTGACGGCTTAAGATAGAACAGTATGCCGCTTAATGCTGCAGCGGGAAAACTTATCCGGTTTATTATCCTTGTAATATTTGAAGGGATTTTTTTCATCAGTTTCCCTGCCAGCACTATAACCGCAAATACTACTGCAAACAGCAGCACCATATATAATATTTTCTCCATTTATCCTCCTACTTTATTTTTATCTGCGACGGGTTTTTTACAACTATTTCAGGCCCATTATATTCAATTATCTTCCCTATTACAAATACCTCTTTGCCTTTGTAGAAATTTACAGGGTCTATGCCCTTTCCCTTAAACCTTCCGATATCTTTATTAAATATAACTGCTGTAAAATCCTTTTTGTAGTCAGCGCCAAAATTCAAAAATATTGCCTTGCCGCTGTCAAATACATTTATCACCTTCCCGCTAACAGTCTTTGTTTTGCCAATATATTGGGCTGCTGTCTCTGCATGGATTGGTTTTTCATTTTGCTCTGTTAATTTACCGTCCATTACCCATAAGCCCAGTCCTTTATCTTTAGCCTCCTTTTCGTAGTTTTTAAACTCCTCTTGCTTTTCAGTACCGCAGGGCGGGATTATAAATATTTTTGCATAACCCTCTTTAACAAGTAATTCGTTTACAAATATATCTCCTGTATATACCCATGCGAGAAGTCTTCCGTAGTTGTCCCTCTGCTCATATTTGCATACAACGAACCTGATATTTTTCCCCTCAACGAGTTCACGGTTTTTATCCTTTGCCTCCTGATAAAAGACCTCATTAACCTCAGGTGCGTCAATACCGATGTACCTTATCCTTTCACCACCCGTTATTACGATTGTATCCCCATCGATTACCCTTACTACATCAGCATCACGATATTCTTGAGGACTTGATACATGGTATTTAAGTGGTTTATTGTCATTTACTGTGGAATAGTAATATAGTCCTGCAACTAAAGTTGATATAATTGCAATAAGCCTCAATATACCCTGTCTCTTCATAATTTCTGCTGATTTTAGTGCGAAGGTAATTACCACTTTTCTCTGAATTCATGGATATGTTTTTGGAGGGCGATTATCTTGTTTTTTATATCTTCAGGGTTGTGTTCTCCCGATTCAATCATCTTTGCAAGTTCTTCAAGTTCGTTGTCTATTGTAGCGTGTAGTTTATTATATTCTTTTGACATATCCTCAAAACTTCCTATAAATTCGTTCAGGTATTCAGTAAAATTCCTTACATGCAGGTCATCTCTTGTCCGTATGCTGAGCCTCTTATGGAGTTCACCTTTTGCAATCATCTTCATCTCATATTCAAGCCTTTTGAAAGGGCCTATCAGCCTGTAGGAGAAGAATATTGCCAGGAAGACAATGATTACGATATAACCGACCGAGAGGAATATACCAAGGAAAGAAGATTCAAATCGGAAATATGTATTGAGTCCTTTTGATATTGACTGCAGGAACATCCCGCCGAGAAGTGCAAGCATGACAAGTAGTGCTATAGTAATCTGGAGCTCTTTCGCAACAAAATACCTCTGCCGCACTATCTTCTTGTTATTTTTGTCGAGGTTTGTCATATTTCCCATTTTGTAGTTGAATTAAAATATATTCTCTTATCGTTGTCAAGGCTTGTATTTGGGGGCGGCAAATTCTTGACAACAAGGTTTATCTGTAATAGTCTGTTTAATATGGCGATTGTAGGGGTGTCAGAAAATACCAGTATAATAAAATTTGATGAAAAAGGGCTTGTGCCTGCTGTTGTGCAGGAATATTTTACAGGCAGGGTTTTGATGCTTGCGTATATGAACAAAGAGTCGCTTGAAAAAACCCTATCTACAGGCAGAGCGCACTATTTCAGCCGTTCAAGAAATAAACTCTGGTTAAAAGGTGAGACATCCGGAAATTTTCAGGAGGTTGTTGCTGTTTACTATGACTGTGATGAGGATACTATTCTTTTAAGTGTAAACCAAACAGGGGCGGCATGTCATACAGGCGAGGAGTCCTGTTTTTTTAGAAGGCTGGATAGAGAAAGTCAGGAGTCAGGAGTCAGGAGTCAGGAGTTGCCAGAACTTAAAGTTTTGTCAGACCTTTTTCAAACCATCAAAGAAAGAAAAACCGCCTCTCCTGAAAAATCATATGCGGCATCGCTTTATGCAAAGGGTCTAAATAAGATTTTGGAAAAGGTTAAAGAGGAATCCTCTGAACTTATTGACGCAGCAGAAAAAGGCGGAAAAAAAGATATAGTCCATGAAACAGCAGACCTGTGGTTTCATACACTGGTTTTACTCGGTGAGATGAATATAGACTTTATGGATATATTGGAAGAATTAAAAAAAAGGTCAGGGACATCGGGAATAGAAGAAAAGGCATCAAGGGGAAAAGGAGGTAAATAGAGTTGGGCAAAAAGACAATGACAGATATTGAAAAACAGATATGCAAAGAGGTGCAGGAGGATATACCGCTTACATCAAGACCCTTCAAAGAACTTGCTGATAAGGTTGGTATTTCAGAAGATGAATTAATTGCGAAGGTGAACGAGTTTCTTGAGAAGGGTTATATCAGGCGGTTTGGTGCAGCACTCAGGCACAGGAAGGCAGGCATAACTGCAAACGGCATGGGTGTCTGGATTGTGCCTGAGAAGGACAGGGAGAGGGTTGGCAAAATAATGGCATCTTTCAGGGAGGTCAGCCACTGTTACGAGAGACCATTGTTTGAAGACTGGCCATATAACCTGTTTACAATGATACACGGCAGGACAAAAGAGGACTGCCTTGAGGTTGCAAGAAAGATATCTAAGGCAACCGGGATAAAGGAATATAATCTGCTTTTCAGTTCACAGGAGTTTAAAAAGGAGAGCATGGTGTATTTTTAGAGGCAAACCACATGAGCCAATGGCTCACCCCGCTAAGCGGGGCTCACCAAGGGGCATGAAAATCTTGTTAGTATTTACGGTTGCCTGCCCCGCCTGCAAACCCGTTGCCTCTGAAAGCCTCCCATCCAGACGGTTTGCCAGCAGGGCAGGCAACCGTAAAAAGGTATTTTCGGGGCGAGGTTTTTAAGGTGATGAACATTACACTCAAAATATTGATTGCTGTTTTTGTTGTGATATCTACTGTTGCAGGCTGCGGCATACCGTTTGAAAAGGTCTCGCAGCCTTTTTATTCTACGCATGAGATAATATCTCTGCACGAGATATTAAGGGAAGGGAAGACAACAGAGGAATATCTGATTATGCAACTAGGAATACCTACTATTGACGGTACTGATACATTGGGCAACAAAAAGTGGATATATCTTTCTACACCGGGAAGAGGAAATGAAGTCCGTCTGGATGTCATATTTAAAGATGGCATTGTGATAGACTATAAACTTGATGGTGAGGACAGCGGTATTTTAAGATAACAAATTCAGAATGGAGGAATCATAATGAAGAGGTTTTTTATACTTATCATGTTCTTTTTTATATCCTTTGGAGGCGCTGCATTTGGAGATATTTCAAAGGAAAGGTGGGGCACATCATCCCTTATGGTGATAGTTGAAAGGACAGCAGGGAGTGTAATTGTCATTGACTCCTCTCAACACAGATTTCTTGGAAGGGTTGGCGGACTTGGCAACCTGATACATGCAACAGTGAAATTTTCAAATAATGGAAGATATGCCTATGTCATTGCAAGGGATGCGACTGTAAGCAAGATTGACCTACTTACCCTTAAACTTGTGAAAAAGGTAAAGGCAGGACTTGACTCTGTCGGCGGTGTTATGACGCAGGACGGAAAATACATTGCCCTCAGCAACTATGTGCCGGGTGAAGTAAGGATACTTGATGCAGACACTTTGGAAACAGTAAAACAGATACCTGCAATCAGGGAATATCCTGACGGTAATAAAATACAGTCCCGTGTTGTAGGTGTCCTTGATGCACCGGGCAATCTCCTCATATTTTCCCTGATGGATGCTGACGCTGTATGGGTAGTTGATGCAGGCAAAAAAGACTTTCCTGTTATCAAAAAGTTTTTGGATGTGGGCAAGACGCCTTATGACGCACTCGTAACACCTGACGGCAGATATTATCTCGCAGGGTTTTTGAATTCAAACTGGATGGGGCTTTTGGATACATGGGAATTGAAAGAGGTTAAGCAGATACTGACACAAAGAGATGAGCAAACAGCAAGTGATGTCCCGTTATGGAAGATACCGCATTTAAAAGGTTGGGCTATTGCAGGTGATTTGGCAGTCCTGCCTGCGTTAAAAAAGGAATGGGCGCTGGTTTATAATAATAAAACATGGGAATGGGTCAAGAATGTGCCGCTTGAAGGCACTGCATTATATACTGTTGCAGGTCCTGACGGTCGTTACATCTGGGTTGATTTAGTCGGCAAAAACGGCGATTTAATACAGGTTATTGATATGAAAACACAAAAGGTTATAAAAACCCTTAACCCGGGCAAGGGTGCGACCCATCCGCAATTTACTGCAAAGGGGAGGAATGTCTATATCTCGCTTATGGATGAGGATAAGGTTGTTGTATATGATGCAAATACTTTTGAAAAGATAAAAGAGTTCAAGGCAAAAACTCCATCAGGTATATTCTCTACAGAGAGGGTGTATAAGTTTGGGATGTAATGGGTTGACGCTGGAAAACGTCCATCTGCTGTGGAGGAAGAAGGTAGTTATGAGAGCCAATGGTAGCACAGGCTTCCAGCCTGAACCAAAAGTTTATGATTCAATCTGCAAGATTGAACCAGCGGAGAATCAGGAGGGGTTTTATTTCACAAGACTTGGAGGCACGACAGAACCTGCGTGTTGATAAAGATGGAAGATAGAAAAAAGGGGAAGGGATTGCCCTTTCCTTTTTTTCTATTTAAACAGACCCTTCAAGGTGTATAATCCAATCCATGCAGAGTAAACTCATTAAATACACAACCCCTGTCATATTTAGCCTCCTCGGCATTCTCATCTATTCAAATGTCCTTAACAGCCCGTTTATCTTTGATGATGAGATGTATATTACAGATAATTATCAGATAAGGGATATTTCAAACCTTTTAAATGATTTTTCAGGCACAAGATATATTGGGTTTTTAAGTTTTGCAGTAAACTATTATTTTGGAGGTCTGAACACCTTTGGCTATCATCTTGTAAATGTCATAATCCATATCTTAAATGCAATCCTTGTTTATTTTTTGGTAAGCCTTACATTTAAAACAGGAATAGGCATAGGTAAAGGCATGGGTAAAGATAAAGATATTTCTTCACCTATACCGCTACCTGACTTTATTGCCTTTTCTGTGTCTTTAATCTTCCTTGTCCATCCAATCCAGACACAGGCTGTTTCTTACATAACCCAAAGGTTTACATCCCTTGCAACGTTTTTTTATCTGTTGGCATTGGTATTATATATAAAGGCAAGGTTAAAAGGAACAGAGGCTAAAAGATTAAAAGGTAGATTTAACCTATTCCCCTTTTCACCTCTTTACCTCTTATCCCTTTTCTCTGCTGTCCTTGCAATGAAGACAAAGGAGATAAGTTTTACGCTGCCTTTTGTAATATTTCTCTATGAATTTACATTTTTTAGCAATCAAGGCTTGCGGATAAAATCACGACTTTTATACCTTCTTCCGTTTCTTCTGACCCTTCTTATCATTCCTTTAACCTTCCTCTGGGCACAAAATATAGGAGGTGTTGCACCGGCACATGATGTTGGCGAGATGATAATGAAACTGCAACTTCTGGAGATGAAGGATTTATCCCGATACACTTATTTGATGACACAGTTCAGAGTAATCATTACATACATGAGGCTTTTGATTCTGCCGGTAAATCAAATTTTTGAATATGATTTTCCATTATCAAAATCACTATTTGAACCTTCAACTTTCATATCAGTCCTATTTATTTTATCCACCCTCGTTTTTACAATCCATCTCTATGTGCAGTCGCTTAAAAAAGATAACGGGTTGAGAAAAATAATCTCATTTGGCATATTGTGGTTTTTTATAACCCTTTCCATAGAATCCTCTATTATATCGATAAAAGATGTGATATTTGAGCACAGGCTCTATCTTCCGTCTGTGGGATTTATCCTTTCTGCAACAACCTCTTTATTTTATGGATTCGGGTATCTTGAAAAAAGGCTTAACAGACCTCTGTGGAATCATGTTTTAGCGACTGTCATAATAGCCGCTTTTGTATTGTCTTTTGCTACCTATAAGAGAAATATCTTATGGAGCGATAGTTATTTAATGCATTTAGATAATGTCAACAAGGCGCCAAACAGGGCTGTACCGCATAATAACCTTGGGAATGCCTATAATAGCAAAGGCCAATATGACAGGGCGATTGAGGATTTTAAGAAGGCAATAGCCTTAGATCCGAATCTTGTCTTAGCCTACAACAATCGTGGAATTGCCTATGCTTTATCAGGAAATATGGGCAGGGCTATTTCTGATTTCCAAAAGGCTTGTGATTTGGGATTTGAGATGGGGTGCAAAAATTTGCAGAAGGCTTTAAAGGAGAGGTAGGTATGAATAGAGACAGCAAGTAGGGTGGGCTGCGCCCACCAAAAGACCAAGGGGCGGAAGGGGGTCAGGTCTTGAATCTTGAATTCTACAGACTGCCCGCAAGGAAGGGTTAAATGGAAGATGCCCTTAAAAAGGCTAAGACATACAGGGGCGCTCTAAAGGAGCCGATAGAATAGGAGAGAATTCTATAAAATGGACAATAACGAAGCAATGGATAGAAAGACCTTCCTGAAGATGGGTTTCTTAAAGGTTGCCGAACCTTTTGTTACAATGATTGAGACAAAGGTAAAGGAGGCAACAAAGAGGAGG
>MGPS01000007.1:2111-32951 GCA_001797495.1 Deltaproteobacteria bacterium GWC2_42_11 | reverse complement strand
CCAAGGGTAGAGTTTATTCAGTCTTTATATGCCAACCTTGAAAAATGGTATAAGATTTTTCTAAAGAAAGGCTTTAAGCCGATTAGCGAGGCATGGAAGGGTTATTTTGATATGTCCGGCAAAAGAGTAACTGTCCACCAGGCAAATGGCAATATCATGGGTATTGCATTAACAATAAATGAGGATGGTTTTCTGATGGTACGGGAAAGTTCAGGGAAGGTTGTGAAGATTATTTCAGGTGATGTAAGAGGGTAATGGATTTGATTTACATAACTTCTGGTGCAGATACCTTCAAGAGAGATAAGCCGTTTTTAATGACTGTCTTTACAGCGATGCAGAGGAAAAGCCTTGCCTTACTCAAAGGGATATCGTTTGAAACGACCCTGTTTTTGTTGTAATACGGATGAAAGATGGCAGCAAGTTCCTGCAAATAAAATGTCAGCCTGTGCGGCTCCAGCGATAATGCACAATCTTTAATAATATCAGGGAATGATGCAAGTGTTTTTATAATGGACATCTCTTCATTTTGATTCAGAAGGCTTAAATCAATATCATTATGGGTTGGCAGCGCCATCCCTTTTTCTTCAGCATGCTTAATAATGTTTGCAATTCTTGCATGGGCGTACTGGATGTAAAATACAGGATTTTCAGGTGCTTGTTTCTTCGCAAGTTCAAGGTCAAATTCAAGGTGCGCATCTGACTTCCTCATCAGGAAGAAGAACCTGCATGCATCTCTTCCGACCTCATCTATCACCTGCCTTAATGTCACAAACTCGCCCTCCCTTTTACCCATAGGCACTGGCACACCATTCCGTAAAAGAGATACAAGCTGGATGAATATTATCTTGAGGATGTTATCATCATATCCCAGGGCTTTTAAAACCGCCCTTATACGAGATTCATAACCGTGATGGTCAGCGCCCCAGATGTCTATTATCGTATCAAAACCCCTTTCTATCTTCTCCCTGTGGTATGCTATATCAGAGGCAAAGTATGTGAATGAGCCATCATTTTTTATAAGGACCCTGTCCTTGTCGTCGCCGAACCCGGTTGTCCTGAACCATGTTGCACCATCATTTCCATATATTACACCTTTTGACTTGAGTTCGCTGATTGTTTTATCAACAAGTTTTCTGTCAAATAAGGTTTTTTCACTATACCATACATCAAAATCAACACCAAAGTCCTTAATATCCCTTTCTATCCATGAAAGGATTGTTCTCATGGAAAAGTCTATGAACTCATGTAAACACTCAGGAAATCCTAACTGAACGTTCTTATATTTATCGCCGTGTTTTGTAAGGAACTCCTCTGCAATATCTTTTATGTATTCGCCTTTGTAAAAATCTTCCGGGAATGCAACGTTCCTACCGAGAAGCCTCAGATAGCACAAAAACACCGACTGACCAAGTATAAAAATTTGCCGTCCCCTGTCATTTATATAATACTCCCGTATTACCTCGAAGCCTGCTGCATCAAGGATGTTTGCAAGTGTATCCCCGACAGCAGCCCCCCTCCCATGACCTATATGAAGCGGACCAGTGGGGTTTGCACTTACAAATTCGACCTGTATCTTCTTCCCCTTCCCTATTGTCAGCCGCCCGAATTTCTCATTAAGAAGCACTATTTCCTTTAAAACATTCCTCCAGTGCCCCTCATCAATAAATATGTTTATAAAGCCAGGCCCTGCAATTTCAAATTTTTTTATGATGCCTGTTGTATCAACAACTTTGTTTAATATAATTTCTGCTACCTTGCGCGGCGCTTTACCCTCTTTCGGGGCAATAAGCATTGCAGCATTTGTTGAGAAGTCCCCGAACTCCTCCCTTCGGGGTTTTTCAAGTATGATTGGAGGGATGGTTTCAATTGATAACAAGCCCTTGCCCTTGCAGTCTATAACTGCATTTTTTATGATATTTATAATAGGGTCTCTCATTTAATTGTCTCATTATACTGGTCAGGTCTCCTGTCTTTTAAAAATGACCAGTCCTGTCTTACAATATCAATCATTTTAAGGTTAATATCTAATATGACTATACCCTCTGATTCTCCTGTGGGCTCATCAATAAATTCTCCGTCCGGACCTGCACAAAAACTCTTCCCATAAAATTCCTGTCTTTCCTCTTTACCGATCCTGTTTACTCTGAAAATAAATATGCCGTTTGCGTGGGCGTTTGCTGCTATTGCCCTTTCCCATTTAGCATGGGAGCGAATAAATGCGGATGCTGTAGGAGCAAATATAATCTGTGCACCTTTTAATGCGAGTATCCTTGCACCTTCGGGGAAAAAATTATCCCAGCATATCTGTACACCTATTTTTGCGTAGTTTGTATTAAATGTTGGGAAACCCATGTCGCCGGGCTTGAAATAAGCCTTTTCCTCCCAGAATGGCAACTGCGGGATATGTACCTTCCTGTATTTTCCTATGATACCGCCGTTTTCGTCTATAACAAACGCTGTGTTATAGAAATTCTCTCCGTCTTTTTCAAATACAGGGGCAATAAGGACAACCCTTTTTTCTTTTGCAATTTTTTTCATCAATTTTATTGTCTTCCCTGATTTGTCTTCTGCCAGTTTGAAGTTTTCAGGGTTAATATCCGCAGGAAACCAGTATGTATTAAAGAGTTGCGGAAGGCATATTATCTTTGCCCCTTTATCAGCAGCAAGGCGGGTAAGATTACCTGCCTTCTCAATGTTTTTATCCTTATCTCTTCCTGCTGTCAGTTGTATCCCTGCGAGTGTCAACATTTTATTTTAGCCCCCGCTGAAAAACCATTTTAGTTCTTATCACAAGACAGTAGTCCTTGCAAGCGTAAGCGCATATACACCTTTTACACCTGCTTTTTTCAAAACCCTTGCGCATTCATTTATAGTTGCACCTGTCGTATAAACATCATCTATTATCAAAACATTTTTGTTTTTAAAAACCGACTTGTCTCTGACTGCAAAGGCACCTTTTACATTTTTAAGCCTCTCTTTACCTTTCAGTTTTATCTGTGGTTCTGTAAGTCGTTCCCTTATAAGATTCAGATAATCTATCGGGATTTTATGCCTTTTTGAGATTTTCCTTGCCAGTAAAAGAGACTGATTAAAGCCGCGGTGTTTTAGTCTTTTTTTGTGAAGCGGTACAGGGACAATAATGTCATAATTATTTGGAGGGAGTCTGTCTGCCATTATAGAACCAAGCGGTTTTGCAATAGATGTCTTCCCGTTGTATTTAAATCTGTGTATGGCATCTAACAGAACGCCGTCATATACAGCAATACTCCTTGCTGATGAAAATGGCGGTTTTTTTTTAATACAGTTGCTGCATGTGTGGTGTGAGGATATTTTTGACACAAAAGGCATGCCGCATATCTGACATATTCCGTCTGAAATGAAGTTAATCATGTTCCTGCAATTTATACAGATACAGTCATTTGCAGGAGTCCTGCAAAAAAGGCATACAGACGGAATTAAGATATTCAACAAGGATTTTAGTAAGTCCTGCAGCATATTTTCATGTCCCGATACCTTGACACCAATAAACGCTTATGATATTTTTTAGAAAACTTGTAACTGCCGGAGTGGTGAAACTGGTAGACGCACGGGACTCAAAATCCCGCGGGGGCAACCTCATGGGGGTTCGATTCCCCCCTCCGGCACCATATATTTTCAGGCAAGATTTTTAAGGCTGGTTGTTTAGAAAAGGTTTATACACCTATTGAAACCTTCCTGTCTGCACCGCTGATTCCTACTTCTTCGTCTGTCAGATAACATCCGGGGTCTTCTGCCCACACATCGCTGTATATTACCTCTGCCCTGACCCTGTAGTTTCCCCCGCATATATCAAGGTAATGACATGCCTTGCATCTGCCTTTAACCATTTTGGTCTTATTTTTCAGCCCTTTCATCAAATGGTCTGATGTATCGTTCCATATATCCCCGAATTTCCTTTCCTTTATATTCCCGAATGAATAATGGAACCAGAACTGGTCAGGGTGCACATAACCCTGACTGTCTATGCAGCCTATGCTAATGCCGCTGGAATTTCCACCCCTCTTTTTTAACAAGGCATAAACATTTTCTGCCTTTTCTGCATCTTCTTTCCTTAACTTGAGATACAGATAGACACCGTCAGCATCGTTATTCCCTGTCAGAACATCTTTTTCTAATCCTCTTTTATAAAACTCTAAAGTCTTATCAAATATAAAATCCATAGCCTTTCTTGTCTCTTCATGCGAGAGGTCATCTTTCTTTATCCTTTCACCTCTACCTGAATAAACCAGATGAGAGATATAAATCCTTGGTATATCTTCTTTCTCTGCAAGGTCAAATATCTCCGGTAACTGACTTATTGTGCGTTTACTTATTGTAGTTCTTATTCCAACCTTTATACCTATGTCTCTGCACCGCCTCATACCGTCCAAGCCCTTCTGAAACGCCCCCTTAACACCCCTGAAACTGTCGTTTACTTCCCCAATACCGTCAAGGCTCACGCCCCCATATGCAAAACCTGCCTCTTTTATTTTGTCTGCCATGTTATCATCAACCAGAATACCGTTTGTTGAAAGTGCTGTTCTTATGCCCCTGAATTTTGCATACTTTGCCAAATAAAAGAGGTCTTCCCTTAAAAGCGGGTCTCCGCCTGAAAATATAATTACAGGGCACTTAAATTCGGCAAGGTCATTTATAAGGTTAATGCCTTCTTCTGTTGTAAGTTCGTCATTATACGGGTGGTCAAATGAGTCTGAATAGCAGTGAACGCAATGGAGGTTGCACCTGCGGGTAACATTCCAGACAATGACGGGTCTTTTCTCATTTGAAAACTGGAGAAGTCTGGGTGATCCAGATTGCGTAAAAGACTTAATACCCTCGCTTATCTTTTCAGTCTCGCATAAGAGTTTTGTAACGCCAAGCATATGCCTATCCTTCCATTTAACAGGTAACTACAGGTAATCATATTATTTAACTATTACTACCCCTCTCATCCCATTATCGCGGTGAAACCTGCAGTAGTATTTATACTCACCTGCTTTATCAAAAACAACCTTGAATTGCTTTCCATATTTGATAGTCTCCGAACCTTTAATAGATGCATCTTCAAAAATCACATTGTGCGGGTCATCTTCATCTTCATGTACCCATACAACAGTATCGCCGGCTTTTATAGTAATTGCGGCAGGTTTAAATAGCCAGTCCTTCATTTTAACAACAACCTCATCGGCAAATGCAGGGGAGGATAATGATATGCAGGCAGCAGCAAGAAGCAAAATATTTAAGTGGTTGACTTTCATAGAAAGATACTTTTTTTAATGGGTCTTGTTTGTTGCATTGTATTTCCCAATAGGCTTATTAAACGGCAATTTTTTCAAAATATCAAGTTTTTTAGTATCGTATATATATACAGCGCCATCATTTTCTCTGACACTTATAAGTGCAAAACTGCCGTCCTTTGTGAACTCAGTATGCATGGTAAACTTACCCTTTTCAGGTGTCAGTTCATGAAGCACCTTAAAATCTTTCTTGTCAACTAATTGCATTGTATCTGTATTTGTATCTACCCAGATATGCGGGATAGACTCGTGTGTCCTTGCAAAATATCCCGGTCCTTTCAGAGTTACACTTTTAATTATATCCCATGAGGACAAATCCATTATAGTAAGAATCGGTGATTTTATATGTGGGAATGCTGCAAATGTCCTGCCTCCATCCTTCCATACGCAGGCAGAGGCAAGGTGAGGCATTCCGCTTATAGGAATGTCCTTGATATTTTTTCCTTCTTCAATATCAAAGACTGTGAGATGTTCTCCGCTCCTTGCAGCGCCTACCAGGTACCTTTCAGAAGGCTCTATAAAAAAGTCGCTGAAAGGCTGCGCAATAATAAGTTTTTTAATTTTGAAATTGTCATCAGAAAATCCCCCATTAGTCCCCCCTTTGATAAAGGGGGGCGCGGTAGGATTATTTCCTTTATAGTCTATCAGCCATACTTCAGGCTTTTCGCGAAGCGCTGCCACAAACACCCCTTTTTTCTTTAATGTATATACTGCACCGACCCGCGCCTCTGTATCAACAATAAGGACAGGCATCATCCTTTCTGTATCTATGAAAACCATATTCTGCGGCAGGAGATTTGCAACTGCAATATATCTGCCGTCATCAGATACTGCCAGATTCCTTGAATTTATGCCGACTCTAATCCTCGCTGTTTCCTTAAAGTTTTTCAAATCATATTTTACAAGCCAGCCGTCCCTTGAGAGTATATATGAAAAATTAAAGTTATAATCAAATTTAGGCCCGCCGTGCATTGCGCCGACTTTTACTTTATCAAGGAGGTTGAAGGTGTTCCCATCCATAAAATGAACAGTGCCCAAGCCTCCTTCAACAACCATAAAGAGGTTGGAATGGTCAACCCCCTCACCCTCCCCTCTCCCAGATGGGGAGAGGGTTAGGGTGAGGGGTGCTGCCATTTGGGACTGGGGACTCTGTGGAATAATTTTACTATTTAGAATATCCTCCTTCCCCCATCTTGGTTTTTCAATTGGCAGTTTTATATAAGGGATAATCCTGTCTATCTCTTCAGGCTTTAAAACATTTTCAAACGCAGGCATGTTTGTAGCAGGAAGACCTTTTGATATAGTATCTTTAAGTTCTTTATCTCCTTTATTGCCGATTGTTTCCTTAAAGAGCGGGGGTGCGGATACGCCGTATCTTTCAGGATGATGGCAGGAACTGCAGTACTTAAGGTAGAGTTCATCAGGTGCAGAGATACCCACTGCCCCGCCCTCTGCCGCAAGTGGGGAAGGGATTATTATAATAAAGATAAAAAAAAGGCTGCAACATATCGCTGTAGCCTCTATTTTAAACATAGTTTTCATATAAAATTATTTACCAAATTTTTCTTTTATGAATGTTACAACCTTCCATGTATCATCCTTTGAAATGTTTGTTTCGCTGCCGGGACCAAATGCCTCCATATCTGTGTTAGCGCTCCCCTTTTCAATAATCCAGAACAACTGGCCATCAGACCTGTTTGAGAGATAATCTTTGGTAAATGCCTTTGGTTTTATTTCTAAATCCTTTGCACCAGAACCTTTACCATCACCTGTTTCACCGTGGCATTTCTTGCATTTCTTCATATAAAGTTCTTCACCCCTTGCAACAGCATCCTTACCCTTTACAGAAATACTACAGCAATCACAAAACCTAATATTGTTTTAATCTTCATATATTTATACCCTCCTATGAATAGTGCAATCAAGGCTAAAGCCTTGAGTTACATATGCAGTAACTCAAACCTTTAGGTTTGAGGTTTTCGTATCATCTCCTTTCTTGTGTGAAAACATACCACACTAACCAACCCGGAATCTGCTTAAAAAAAAGGTTGAGGGGGATAAACCCCTCAACCTTTTTGCAGAACCAACCCTATCTTTTATGCAGGTGTTTAATTAGTATATGTCATACCTTGTGTTATACACATTAAACTTACCTGTTGGTGTAACAAGTCTTGAATCTGTTATCCTTGTCTTTTCTTTCAGGGTATTATCATCAAATACTATAATCTCACCCTTTTTATCCCACAGGGCAATCCATACCTCATCGCCAGCCTTGTTATACTCCATGTGCACTATCCTGCCTCTGTCCGCGAGTTTAATGATTTTAGGCGGAGCATCAAGGTCTTTTATGTTAAATATAGATACACTCCTATAGGCATCCTCAGATTTAGCAAGTGTATGGTCAACCCAGAGGTTATTGCTCCTTGGATGTGTCTTGATAAACAGTCCACCCTCACCTGCTGTCTTGAGTTTCCTTACAACCTTCCATGCATTCCCCTTATATTTTCCCTCCGGGGCGGTGCCTATAAGTGCTACCATTGGTTCACCAAGGTGCGGCGTGGCATAAACAGGACCATTTTTCGGGTCATTAAAATTAGCGCCCCTTCCAGGATGGGGTTTCACGCCTGTTTCGACAACAGCAACCCTCTTTCTGTCCTTTGTATCAATTACAACAACCTTATCCCTCATATTTGCTGCAACAAGGAAATACCTCTTTGTTTTATCCCAGCCGCCGTCATGCAAGAACCTTTCTGCATCAATCCTTGTCTCAGTAATAGTTCCTTCAGAAAGTTTGCTGTAATCAACAAGAAGGGTTATGCCTGCCTCTTTTATATTCAGAACCCATTCAGGGGCATGGTGCGATGCAACTATTGATGCAACCCTGAGTTCAGGGTGATACTCGTTTGTGTCATATGTATAGCCCCTTGTGCTTACAATCTTCAACGGCTCAAGTGTCTGGCCATCAAGGATTACATATGAAGGTGGCCAGTAATTGCCTACCACAGCATATTTGTCATAGAATCCCTTATATTTGCTGGAATCAATTGACCTTGCCTCAATGCCTGTCTTTACCTCTGCAACAGTCTGCGGCGGGTTCATCCAAAGGTCAACCATTGTTGCCTTTGCATCCCTGCCGATTGTGTATAAATACCTTCCAGAATATGAATATCTGAGTGTATGGACTGCAAAACCTGAGTTAACTACAGTAACGATCTCTTTTGTATCACCGTCAATAATACCAATCTGCCCTGCATCTCTTAATATTACTGCAAAGAAGTTTTCAATATTCCTCTTGTGAGCAGGCGCTGTTGGTCTCTTATCTGGCGGAACAATGAGTTTCCATGTTGCCTTCATGTCCTTCATGTTCCATTCAGGCGGAGCAACTGGCTCGTGCTGTATGAATTTTGCCAGCAGTTCTGATTCTTCTTTGCTGAGAACACCTGTTGTTCCCCAGCCAGGCATGCCGCCCTCTGTGCCGTCGTAGATGATGCCAGCCAGTTTTGCAACTGTCTTTGTGAGTGTCTTGTCCGGCATAAGTGACTTGCCTGTAGCTCCCTTTCTCAGTGTTCCGTGACATCCGCCGCATCTGTTAAAATAGATCCCCGTTGCCTTTGCGAAATCCTCTTTTGAGATTTCAGGCACAGGCTGCAGTGCAGGCGCCTTTGCTTCTTCAGCCGCTTTGCTGATGCCTATATTCGCTATGAGGAATATAGGTATCAATAAAACATAAAACAATAATTTCTTCATAACTCCCTCCTCCTTTTTTAGATTACGAGATGATATTTCAAAAATATTAGTGTGCCACGAGCAAGCAAAAGAGCCTATTTATCCCCACCTTGCACACCTCGTACTTTATTGTGCAATTATTATACCATTATTGCTCTAAATTTTTGAGGAATAGAGACATAAACATAACCCATTGGAAAAAATAGATATTTCATTACATCCACAACCATCTTCATGTTCATTACTATTTTCCATTCCCATCCTATTGGCGAATATCCACCATTTTATGGTGTAAAAACACCTACTTTTCCCCCTTCTATTTCATGTCATAGAACTTGAGTAGCACCGCTGATACCAATATTCGCTATGAGGAATATAGGTGCAGTAAAACATACAGAAAAATTCTCTTCATAATAAATCGCTATATCTCCCTCCTTTTTCAGGACAAAATTTTGTTGCGATAATAGTCTAAGAAAAAGAATGTGTCAAGAGAAAACTTACAATAAATTGCGGCTTATTTTATTGACTTGCCTAGTATTATTTTTATATATAAAGTGTACAGTTATAATGTTGAGATGGAAGGTAAACAATGGTCAGGTTGTCAGTCAACAGGCATAAGCCGCAGGCAGTATTTTTTGTGGGTTCAGGTCCCGGTGACCCCGAATTGATTACAGTTAAAGGCAAAAGACTTCTTGAAGAGGCTGATGTCGTAGTTTATGCAGGCTCTCTTGTAAAAGAAAAGGTTTTGATGTATGCCTCCAAAAGCGCCTTAATTTACAACAGTGCATCAATGATACTGGATGAGATTATGAAAATCATGATTACAGCAGCAAAGGCGGGAAAGAAGGTTGTAAGACTTCATACAGGAGACCCGACATTATACAGCGCCATTCGTGAGCAGGCAGACATCCTTGAAAAAGAGAGCATTCCCTATGAGGTCATCCCGGGTGTAAGTTCTGCGTTTGCATCTGCCTGTGCACTAAAGAAAGAACTCACAATGTCTGAGATAACGCAGACAGTCATATTTACAAGACTTGAGGGAAGGACGCCTGTGCCTGAAAAGGAAAGGCTGTCTGAACTGGCAAAGCATAATGCAACCATGTGCATATTTTTAAGTGTGGGCATGATTGAAAAGGTGGCTGCAGAACTCTTGCAGGGTTATCCTGATGATACACCTGCTGCTGTTGTGTACAGGGCAACATGGGAGGACGAAAAGATTATTACAGGCAAATTAAAGGATATTGCCAAAAAGGTGAAAAAGGCAGGGATAAAAAGACATGCCATGATAATTGTGGGCAGGACATTGTGTCAAGGGTCAAGACGTGTGCCCTCTGGGCGCGGTCATAGGTCAAAACTATATGACAAAGACTTTGAACATGGATATAGAAAAAGGAAGAAAAAGGTTTAAAAACATTGTTTTCTACTACCTGCCGCCGATTGCTTACATGGCTTTGATATTTTATTTATCCTCTCAATCTTTTGAAGAATTACAACTGCCGGAAATCTGGAATATTGACAAGGTCATACATTTTATAGAATATGGGATACTCGGAATTCTGTGGTTTAGGGCATTAAATATTACAATTGAAAAAACGCAAATAATTATAATTATAGCATTTGCTATAACTTTCATTTACGGCATCTCTGACGAAATACACCAATATTTTGTGCCAAACAGGAATTCAAGCATCTATGATGCAATTGCCGATGGATTTGGCGCATGGGTTGGGATAGTTTTATATAGAAAGATTAAGGCTAAAAAATAATGAAACTTGCAATATTTGCACTCACTGAAAATGGCATGAAATTAGGGGGGAAACTTGTTAGTAAAATCAGCGATAATTCTATTCTTGCAAACCCCAAAGACTTTAAGAAAGCCGTAAAACATGCCTTTAAAAAGTTTGACGGCTTGATTTTTATAATGGCAGCAGGGATTGTTGTCCGCACAATTGCACCGCTTTTAAAGGGCAAAGAAAAAGACCCGGCAGTAGTTGTAATGGATGAAAAGGGCAGGTTTGTCATAAGCCTTTTATCAGGTCATCTTGGCGGAGCAAATGAACTTGCAAAAAGGGTTGCAAAGGCAATTGGCGCAAGACCTGTTATTACAACTGCAACAGATGTAAATAACCTGCCGTGCATAGAAGATATTGCAAAGAAATTCAATCTGGCGGTTGAGGATGTTAAAAAGATTAAGTCGGTTAATTCTGCAATTGTTAATGGGAGGAAGGTTATATTTGTTGATGAAAATATAAAAAGGCTAAACGCTATAAAAAAATTTAGAGGACAGCAAAGTTTTAAATTCTATAAATCTATTTCTAAACAATCTAAAGCAGATGTTTATGTTATTATCACAAATCATCTTTCACCTCACATCTCACACCTCACACCGTACATTCTATTGCGGCCAAAGGACTTAGTCGTGGGCATTGGCTGTGACAGAGGGGTAAAGTTAAAAGAAATTGAGACCGCATATCTTAAGGCGCTTAAAAAATTTAATCTATCTCCTCTATCCGTCAAAAACCTTGCATCCATTGATGTAAAGAAAGATGAAAAAGGACTTTTAAAATTTGCCAAAAAATATAATCTGGAAATTGAATTTTATTCAAAAAGTCAACTTGCAAAAATGCCATTGCCATCTGGGTTTTCTAAATTTGTAATGGGAAAGGTCGGCGTTGGCGGCGTATGCGAGCCTGCAGCACTTAAATCAGCAGGGGCAAAAAAGATTTTGGTTAAAAAACAGAAGATAGGAAGGGTAACGATAGCGGTGGCACAAATTCCTATCACAAAAACATAAGCAAGCTCATGCTCAAAAATTGCTCAGATGCAAGGCGGAGCAAGGCCCCGATTGAAACTGTCGGGGGGAGGCATACTTTGAGACCTTTGAATTTCACCCTGAATGGTCTTAATGGTCATTCCGGTGGCACAAGCTTCCAGCCTGTGATGACAGGCAAGATGCCTGTCCCACCAGAATCTAGTATTTTCAATGCCTTCTGGATTCCCACTTTCGTGGGAATGACAAAGAAGAGGCAATTTTCAGCGTGAACTCTACCTGCACTCCTTGCAGCGTCCATACAATTCCAGTTTGTGCGTTGTAACCTTAAAGCCCATCTTATCTGCAACCTCTTTCTGAAGATGCTCAATCCTTTTGTTTTCAAACTCAATTATCTTCCCGCATTTTGTGCAGATAAGGTGGTCGTGGTGAGAGTCTTCATCAGGCAGGTGTTCATACCTTGTCTGTCCGTCGCCGAAGTGTCTTTCAAATGCAAGCCCGCACTCTGAGAGGAGTTTCATTGTGCGGTATACAGTTGCATAACCTATCTTTGGATTTTTTTGTCTTACCTTTGCGAGGAGTTCTTCAAGGCTTATGTGAACGTTTGTTTTCAAGAAAGTATCAACTATGTTGTCCCGCTGTGCAGTTGATTTCAGACTTTTTTTATGGATATACCTGTCCAGTATATCCTTTTTATCAGATATCTTCATGCCGCTGTCTTTTTAAGTGTTGAATAATAAAATTCCTTTGTTATCTTTTCTTCCTCATCATAGAGGATGCACTTTGTGGGACACCGTTTTATCGGGGCATCAGTATCCTGCGGGCATTTATCATAGTTTACCACAGCAAGGTTGTCTATGATTTCAATGCCTCCTTCAACAGGGCAGTCCTTTACGCAGAGACTGCATGCAATACAGGACACCTTGCAGACCTTTCTTGCAACAGCGCCTTTATCCTTATTCCTGCAGTAGTTAAAAAGTTTGTGAGAAACATCGTGCATCTCTATTATAAACCTTGGACATGCCCTTGCACATGCACCACAGCCAACACACGTATCATAGAATACAACCGGCAGTCCATTGTCATTCA
Source organism: Deltaproteobacteria bacterium GWC2_42_11 (assembly GCA_001797495.1). Taxonomy (GTDB): domain Bacteria; phylum Desulfobacterota; class GWC2-55-46; order UBA9637; family GWC2-42-11; genus GWC2-42-11. Next base: position 20,051 of record MGPS01000007.1, on the reverse strand, counting down.
TTGCCATTGCATCAAATTTGCATGCCTTAACACAGTCGTCGTAGCCAAAACAGCCATAAGTGCATGCCTTTTCACCGCCAGTGAAGTTTGCTGCTACACAGGTCTTTTCGCCCTTATAGATACTGCTTTTTACAGCCTCTTTTTCACCGCCGCGGCATAAGACAACAGCATAGAGTTTGTTTGCTGTCTGTGTCTCAACTCCTAAATATGACGCAAGTGCATCAGCGACAGATTGCCCACCTGCAACACAGCCTGTAATCGACACTTTGCCGACAAGCACACTCTCAGCAAACATCCTGCAGCCAGCAAGACCGCACCCGCCGCAGTTTGTATTGGGTATTATCTGAAGCACGTCCTCAATCCTCGGATCTTCCTCTACTTTAAATTTTTTGTCAGCATAGGCAAGGAACAGGGACAATGCAGCGCCTATTATGCCCATACTTCCTGCAGATATGATTATTATATCACCTGTCATAATGAATACCGTGATGCGTGTGCGTGATGCGTTATACGGTTTTAGTATTTTCACGCATCACGTATAACGCTCACGTATAACAGTTTTTACCTTATAAGTCCTGCAAAGCCCATAAATGCCAGCGCCATCATACCTGCTATTATAAGTGTTATTGAAATCCCCTGAAATACAGGCGGGACATCAGCATATTCAAGTTCTTCCCTTATGCCTGACATCATAAGTATTGCTATTGTAAAGCCTACACCTGTGCCAAAACCAAAAAATATACTCTCAATGTAATTATAATCTCTCAAGACCATAAATAATGCAAGACCAAGCACAGCGCAGTTTGTTGTTATGAGAGGCAGGTATATGCCCAAAGCCCTGTAAAGGTGCGGGCTTGATTTTCTTATAAACATCTCCACAAACTGGACAAGCGCTGCAATAACGATTATAAATGCCACATACTGCAAAAATGGAATATTAAATTTTACCAGAACATAAGTCCATACAGGCCACGTTATGGCAGCAGTTAATGTCATAACAAATGTTGTTGCAAGTCCCATATTAAGCGCGCTCTCAGTCTTGTTTGACACGCCAACAAACGGGCATATCCCAAGAAAGTATGAGAGAACAATGTTATTTACAATACTCGCTGATATGAAGATTAAAATGACATCCATATTTAATGTCCGTGCGTTTCAGCAGGTTTTTTGCTTGACAGATAATTTACAATCGCAACCAGAAAACCGAATACAAAGAATGCGCCTGCAGGCAGAATCATTATTATCCACGGTTCAAACCAGTTACCCAAAAGTTTAATGTCTAATATGCTGCCAAAACCAAGCAATTCCCTTATAGAACCCATTAAGGCAAGACTTAATGTAAAACCTATGCCTATACCTAGTGCATCCATAATAGATGGGACTATAGGATGTTTCTGGGCAAATCCTTCTGCCCTTCCCAGTATTATGCAGTTGACAACAATCAAAGGCACATATGGACCAAGCGCCTTTGATATTGGCGGAAACATTGCAGCAAGAAACATATCAGCAACAGTAACATATAAAGCAATGATAACAACATATGTTGCAATCCTTACCTGTGACGGCACAATCTTCCTTATAGCGGAAACACTTATATTTGCACAGAGCAAAACAAAAAATGTTGCGAGTCCCATTGCAATACCGTTTGTTGCAGAGTTTGTTACAGCAAGCGCAGGACACATTCCAAGAGCAATCCTAAACGGCGGTATCTCCTGCCACAGACCTTTTTTAAACTCATGCCAGAGGTTGTATTCTGCCATTATTTTAAAATCTCCTCACTTGGGAAATTCTTTAATACCTTTTCAACTGCATTATTTATATTTTTTACAACGGCATCTGACGATATTGTTGCGCCTGTTATTGCCTGTATCTGGTTCGGTTTTTCAGGCTTGCGGTATTTAATATACTCTACCTTCGGCTTTATCTCAAGGCTCTTGAACTGTCCTTCAAATTCAGGTTCTTTTATCCTGTTGCCGAGACCTGGTGTTTCGTTCTGTTCAAGGATCTTTATACCTTTAAGTTTTAAATAATCGGTATTTAACCCGACCATAATCCTTATATTCCCCTGAAACCCTCCACCGTCTGCTATAAAAGCAATGCCAGCAGAACTGCCGTTTGCATCAATACCTTTATATACAGTAATCTTTTCCTTGTTTATCTCTTTTTCAATGGTCTGATAATCCTTTGCCTCTGGCAGGACAACAAAAATTGCCTCTCTTAATTCCCTTCTCTTATTTTCCTGAATAAGAGGGTCTGCAAAATGAAATACCTTGGCAAGAATGCCTCCTGATACTGCACCTGTTAATGAGAGGACAAGAATCATCTTGAAAACTTTCTTGTTCACCCCGTTAGACCCCCCTGTCCCCCTTCACCAAAGACCTTTGGTCTTGTGTGTCTGTTTATTAAAGGTGTAAAGGCATTCATAAGGAGTATGGAATACATAACACCTTCAGGGAGTCCGCCCAAAAGCCTTATAATAACAACAAGAAAGCCTGCGACTATCACAAATATCCATTGTCCAATAGGTGTTGTCGGTGTTGTAACCATATCAGTTACCATAAACCATGCGCCGAGCATCGCGCCTCCTGCAAGCATATGAAATAACGGGTCAGGATATTTTAACGGGTTTACTAACCAGAATATGCCTCCGAAGACTGCAATTGAACCGAAATAGCCCAGAGGCATCTTCCAGTTTATATAGCCTTTATATCTCAAATAAAGCCCGCCGAGTATAATTGCTATGGCAGATGTCTCACCGAGAGAGCCTGCGGTATTTCCAAACAATAAATCAAGATGCGGGGTTATTTTATGCTCAAATTTCATAAGCGCCAGCGGGGTTGCAGCAGAAACAGCATCAATACCCTGTTTTGCAGCCTTTGTTAATGGTTCGCTCCATGTTGTTATCAGTACAGGATATGCTGCCTGTAAAAATGCCCTGCCTAAAAGTGCAGGGTTAAATATGTTGTAGCCAAGTCCCCCGAATATCTGCTTGCCCAGACCTATGGCAACTACACTGCCGAGTACTGCTGCATATAAAGGAAATGACGGAGGGAGTGTCAGGGCAAGGAGTATCCCTGTGATTATTGCGCTGCCGTCAGTTATTGTTACAGGTTTGCTTCTTATCTTCTGAAAAGCATATTCAGTTGCCATGCATGCAACTATGCAAGTAATTATAAGGAATAATGCATTCAGACCAAAGAAATAGATGCTCGCAGCACATGCAGGCAAAAGTGCAAGGATGACAGTGTGCATAATCTTATGCACATTATCTTCAGTAGAAAAATGAGGCGACGAAGACACAACAAGCCTGTCAATTGGGTTTTCTTTTGGCTCTTTTGGAACAGGCTTTGGCTGCTCTATCGGTTTTTCTTGTTTGGTTTCTTCCATAATTTAACTATGTGTAAAGTTGACGCTCAAAAATGTTCCAGATGCAAGGATGAGCAAGGCTTCAAGCGAGGCATACTTTTACAGTATGTTGAGCGAAGAAGCCGCAGCGAAAACGCAGCAGATGGACGTTTTTCAGCGTCAACTATCTGCTCCCTGCCTTTTCAGCCTCCCTAACCCTTAACTTCCCCACCCGGAGCCACTGGACAAGCGGCCTATTTGAAGGGCATGAAAACGAACAGCACCCGCATTCTATGCAGGAAATGCCTCCCCATGCCTTGAACCTGTCAGGCTCATTAAACCTTGCGTAATCTGTCAGTCTGTAAGGCATGAGATTCACAGGACATGTCTCTACGCACCCGCCGCACCTTATGCAGGGCTGATATTCAGCAGGTCTTATTGCATCGCCTGCAAGCACTGTTATACCCGATGTGCCTTTGATAACAGGGACATCCAGATTAGTCTGGGCAATACCCATCATTGGTCCGCCCATTATTACAAGTTTCTCAAGACCCTTTTTCATACCACCGCACTGGTTTATAACTTCATCAAAGGATGTTCCTATCCTTACCATAAGGTTTTTAGGTTCATTTATGCCGTTGCCGCTTATTGTAACCACCCTTTCAAGCAAGGGCTTTTGATACTTAACTGCATCATACACTGCCTTTGCAGTGCCAATATTATGGACAACCACGCCCACATCCATCGGCAGTTTGCCAACAGGCACCCTCCTTTTCAGGATAGCCTTTATAAGCATCTTTTCAGCGCCCTGAGGATATTTTGTTTCCAGCGGAACAATTTTAAGGTCAGGTATAATTGACTTTTTTGCTTTCTCAAGGGCATCTATTGCATCAGGTTTGTTTTCCTCTATACCGATATAGCCGCTGCTTACACCCAAAGCCTTCATTATTGCCTTCATTCCCCACAAAATCTTTTCAGGCTCCTCAATCATCAGCCTGTGATCAGATGTCAGATATGGTTCACATTCACATCCGTTCAATATTACAGAATCTATTTTCTTGTCTTTTGGAGGGGATAGTTTTACTACTGTGGGGAATGCAGCGCCGCCCATGCCAACAATCCCTGCCTCTTTTATTGCATTTTTGATTGTCTCTGATGTGAGAGTATCTGCATCAAGCCCTATAGAACCATTACCCCATTCTTTGACACTGCCGTCACCCTCTATAATAACAGACATAATCTTGCCGCCAACAGGGTGCGGGTGCTTTTCTATCTCTTTTACCTTTCCGTTGATTGTTGAATGGACAGGGCTCGTTACAAAGGCAGCTGCATCGCCGATTTTCTGTCCCTCTGTAACAGTATCTCCCTTTTTGACAAGGGGCTGGCACGGCGCACCTATATGTTGCTGCAATGGTATTACAACCTTTTTAGGAAGTTGCGCCCTCTCAGTTTTTTTGCCAGCAGTAAGTTCTTTATGATAATCTGGATGTATTCCGTGCTTGAAAGTTTTTAAAGTCATATAAAATAAAAAAAGGTTATAGGCTTATTTAACCTATCACCCGCTTTTTACCACTTATCAGGTTTAAAATTTGGTGTCAAGTTTTTTAATAACAGTTTTTTAATAAACAGATGGCAGCACAATGTATTTTCTGTGCTTTATCAGGGTAAAGGGTGCAAAAAAACTTGACAAGTTTATTTGTCATTTGTTAGTCTTAACTGCTTCAAAATTCCTTGAGGGCGGGAATTTCGCCTTACTATCAAAATTCAGGGAGGGAATAATTTAATGAAGAAAAGATTTTTACTGGCGCCAGGCCCAACACCTGTGCCAGCGGAGATAAACCTGGCGATGGCTCAGCCGATGATACACCACAGGACACCGCAGTTTTCAGCCATATTTGCAGAGACAAAAGAGGATTTAAAGTATCTCTTTCAGACAAAACAGGATGTCCTCATACTTGCTGCTTCAGGGACAGGCGCTATGGAAGGCTCTATAACAAACCTATATTCACCGGGTGATGAAGTCCTTGTAGTGAACGGCGGTAAATTTGGCGAGAGGTGGGGCAAAATCGCAGAGGCGTACGGACTAAAAGCGCACTGGCTCAATGTGGAGTGGGGGAAGGCTGTTGACCCAGCAGATGTAAAAAAGGCATTGGATTCCAATCCTAATATTAAAGGCGTTTTTGTTCAGGCGAGCGAGACATCTACAACAGTTGCCCATCCGATAAAGGAACTGGCTGCGATTACAAATGGCATGGACAACTGTCTCCTGATAGTTGACGGTATAACATCCGTAGGGGTTTTCCCGACGCTTATGGATGAATGGGGTATTGATGTGCTTGTATCAGGCTCACAAAAGGCATTTATGCTGCCGCCGGGACTTGCATTTACTGCTTTGAGCGAAAAGGCATGGAAGTTTCAGGAGACTGCAAAATGCCCGAGGTTCTATTTTGATTTTAAGAAAGAGAGGAAGAACCTCAAGGACAATACAACAGCATACACGCCGGCGGTTTCTTTGATTATAGGACTTCGGGATGTTTTAAAGATGCTCAAACAAGAAGGGCTTGAAAATGTCTTTGCAAGACATAACAGACTTGCAAGGGCAGCAAGGGCTGCTGTAAAGGCAATGGGTTTGAAACTCCTTGCTCCTGATGCACCGTCAGATGCAACAACAGGCGTGTATCTGCCAGAATCTGTTGACGGCGGGAAATTTGTGAAATATCTCCGCGACGACATGGGCATTACAATGGCTGGCGGACAGGATCATCTCAAAGGAAAGATTATCAGGATAGCGCATCTCGGTTATGTGGATACGTTTGATATTATCGTCGCCATATCGTCCATTGAAATGGCCTTGAGAAAATTTGGGCACAAGGTTGAATTCGGCAAGGGTGTTGCCGCGGCACAGGAAGTCCTTATGGAGGCTTATAAATGAAGGTTCTCATAAGCGACAGCATGTCAGAGAGGTGTGTTGATATTTTTAAGAATACGTCTGGGATTCAGGTAGATGTAAAAACAAAGTTAAAGCCCGAAGACTTAAAGGGCATAATAAAGGATTACCATGCCCTTGTTGTAAGGAGCGCCACAAAAGTTACAAAAGAGATTATTGACGCTGCGGACAATCTTAAGGTTATAGGCAGGGCAGGCACCGGTATTGATAACATTGATGTTAATGCTGCAACAAAGAAGGGAATTGTTGTAATGAACACCCCTGGCGGCAATACAGTAACCACTGCAGAGCATGCTATTTCCATGATGCTTTCTCTTTCCAGAAAGATACCGCAGGCAACAGCCTCTATGAGAAAGGGTGAATGGGAGAAGAAAAAGTTTGAGGGGACCGAAGTTACAGGCAAGATGCTTGGAATACTGGGTGTAGGTAATATAGGCAGTGTTGTGGCAGACAGGGCAATGGGACTGAAGATGAATGTTATTGCATACGACCCGTTTATATCCCAGGAAGCAGCGGGGAGGATGGGCGTTGAACTCGTTTCCCTTGATGAACTTTACAGGAGGAGTGATTTTATATCTATACATGCGCCTTTGACAAATGAGACAAAGAACATGGTAAATAAAGATGTTTTTGCAAAGATGAAAAAGGGTGTGAAAGTCATAAACTGCGCAAGGGGCGGTATTGTGAACGAAAAGGACTTATGTGAGGCAATAAAGGCAGGTATTGTTTCAGGCGCTGCATTTGATGTGTTTGAAAAAGAGCCTGCTCCTCAAGACAATCCGCTTCTTAAGATGGAAGAGGTGATACTCACCCCGCATCTTGGTGCAGCCACATTTGAGGCACAGGAAAGTGTTGCCATTGCTATCGCAGAGCAGATAGCAGAGTACCTTTCAAAGGGGACTATCAGAAATGCGGTTAATGTGCCGTCTATACCAACAGAACTATTATCTACCCTGTCGCCGTATCTTACCCTTGCTGAAAAACTCGGCAGTCTTCAGGGGCAGATACTTGCTGGTGGGATAGAAGAGGTTACTGTTGAATATACAGGCGATGTTGTAAATTATGATGTTGCCGGCATTACCATATCAGCATTAAAAGGGCTGCTTGATCAGGTGCTTGACCAGTATGTAAATTTTGTTAATGCGACATTTGTTGCAAAAGAGCGCGGGATTAAGGTTGTTGAAATCAAAAGTTCAAGACCGATTGATTTTGCAAGCAGCATTACAATAAAGGTAAAAACAAGGGGAGAGGAAAATATAGTTGAAGGTGCGATGTTTGGCAAAAAGGATTTGCGGATAGTAAGGATAAACAAGTTTTTCATTGATGCAGTGCCGGAAGGGTATTTGCTGATGCTCCACAATTACGATAAGCCGGGTGTCATAGGAAATATAGGAACCCTTCTTGGCGAAAATAATATCAATATTGCCCGACTGCACCTCGGCAGGGAAGCCATTGGCGGAGAGGCTGTTTCTGTGTGGAATATAGACACACCAATTTCAGAAGATGTCTTGAAAAAACTCCTTAAACTCCCGAATATAATCTCGGCGAAAATGGTAAAGTTATAAAAAACAGGTAATTGGTTATGGGTAAGGGGTGATAAGAAAAATCCATAACCTATAAACTATAACCTATGACCGATAAATCATTAAACATATCGCTTCCTCAGGGTGTCAGGGATATGCTCCCTGAAGAGGCTGAAAAGGCAAGATATGTTGAAGAGACTATAGTTTCTGTACTTGAAAAAAATGGGTTCAGGAGGGTTATTACACCTCTGCTTGAATACATTGATGTTCTATCGCTTGGACTAGGTGCGGAACTACAGGACAAGATATTCAAATTTGTCGACCCTGTTTCAGGAAAGATAATTGCGATAAGACCTGATATAACTCCTCAGGTAGCGAGGATGGTTTCTACAAGGATGAGGGATTATCCTCTGCCGATCAAGTTATACTATAACGAAAATATTTTAAGATGTGAAGAGCCGAGGGGCGGCTTGCCGTCTGAACTCCTTCAGATAGGGGCAGAGTATATAGGTGAAGACTCCCCTGATGCTGATGCAGAGGTAATAGCAACCGCTGTAGAGGCGATTAAAAAGGTCGGCGTCAGAGATTTCAAGATTGACATAGGACATATAGGTTTTTTCAAGGGCATATTAGAGGACATTAAGGCTAGTAAGGATATCAAGAAAAAAATTAAGGATGCTGTGCTTATAAAGGATAACTCCTCTTTACAGGAGGTTCTCTCCTCTGTGCGGGAAGTTAGAGGTGATAATGCGATAAAGATTCTTTCTGATTTACCGTCGCTATTTGGAGATAAAGGAGTGATAGATAAATTAAAATCCCAAGTCAAAAACGAGACGGCTATAAAGGCACTTGATGATCTTGCAAGTATTATTAATATGCTTGAGAAAAAGAAACTAAAAAACTATATAACAATTGACCTCGGAGAGGTCAGAGGTTTTGATTATTATACAGGTGTTATATTTGAGGGCTTTACAAAGGGTTTTGGCAGGGCAATCCTGAAAGGCGGCAGATACAATAACTTGCTTGAAAAGTATGGCTATCCATGCCCTGCAACAGGTTTTGCATTCAATACAGAAAATGTTATTGCAGCAGTGAAATAAAAGAGGTTTGGCAATCTTAACGGAGTTGTAATGTCCAGCAGTATAGTAATTGTGGGTGCACAGTGGGGTGATGAGGGGAAGGGGAAGGTGGTTGACATACTTGCTGAATACAGTGATATTGTGGTTAGATTTCAGGGCGGTAATAATGCAGGGCATACAATTGTTGTAGGTGATGATAAGTTTATATTGCACCTTATACCATCGGGGATACTGCACTATGGCAAAAAGTGTGTCATAGGAAACGGTGTTGTTATTGACCCGGCAGTCCTTATCGAGGAGATAGAGACATTAAAGAAAAGGGGGTATGCTGTAAATGAATCAAACCTTTTGATAAGCAAGGAGAGCCACCTTATAATGCCGTATCATAAGGTATATGATGTGGCAAGAGAACGGCTGAAAGGTGAGTCAAAGATAGGGACAACAGGAAGGGGCATAGGGCCGTCATATGAAGACAAGGTTGCAAGGTGTGGTATAAGGTGCGGCGACCTATTAAGAAAAAATATCTTTTTTGAGAAATTAAATGAAAACCTCATTGAGAAGAATCGTTTCTTGAAGGATGTTCTCCATGAAGATGGTTTTGATGCACAAAAGATTTACAAACAATACATGGCATACGCAGAAAGGATAGGTGGGCACATAACAAACACCTCAATATTTCTGGACAACGCAATCAAACAGAGCAAAAAGATACTTTTTGAGGGAGCTCAGGGGACGCTGTTAGATGTTGACCACGGGACATATCCTTTTGTGACATCAAGCAATACAGTTGCCGCGCAGGCAGCGATAGGGAGCGGGATAGGTCCTACAAAACTTGGCATGGTAATAGGTGTATCAAAGGCATATACCACAAGGGTTGGTGAGGGTCCATTCCCGACCGAACTTAAAAACGAAGAAGGTGACAGACTAAGGGAAAAGGGCGGGGAGTTCGGCGCTACAACAGGAAGACCAAGGAGGTGCGGCTGGTTTGATGCAGTCGCTCTAACGCATGCGGTAAGGGTGAACGGTCTTGAATCCCTTATAATAACCAAACTTGATATACTTGATGGACTTGACGAGATAAAGATTTGTACAGGCTATGATTATAACGGCAGGATACTGGAGGACTTCCCTTCAGACATTTCTGTGCTGCAGGACTTAAAACCTGTTTATGAAACACTCCCCGGCTGGGAACAGGACACACAGAGGGCTGCATGCTTTGAGGACTTGCCATTGAATGCAAGGGAATACATAAAAAGGCTTGAATTATTGGCAGGCATTGATGTAATAATGATATCTGTAGGTGCGAAAAGAAAAGATGCTATAATGGTTAAAAATCCGTTTGAGACTTAAGACTCCAGTCTAAAGTCTATAGTCTCAAGTCTGTATTTACGAGCCGCTAGCTCAGTTGGTAGAGCAACGCCCTTTTAAGGCGTGGGCCCCGGGTTCGAATCCCGGGCGGCTCACCAGTTACCTTCGGTATTGGAAATTGTAAAGTGAAGATTGGAAATTGTAAAATTTAAGTTTTTGCTTTTTTTTAACAAATTTGCAATTTAAAATTTCCAATTTCCAAATTTCAATAAATTATTAAAACCTGTCCCCATCGTCTAGAGGCCAAGGACACCGCCCTTTCACGGCGGTAACCCGGGTTCGAATCCCGGTGGGGACGCCAGAAAAATCAAGGGGTTGTAAGATTTGCAATCCCTTTTTCATTTTCACTGTGCCTAAAATTGTGCCCAGTCTCAAGGGTTTCAACCGCCTTTTTTAGATTTTCAAGCCTGAGATGAGCGTATCTTTGGGTCATCCTTCCGTCTTTGTGTCCCAAAAGATGCTGCACAACATAAAGGTCATTTCCCCTCTGGACAAGGTTTGAGGCAAAGTCATGGCGCAGGTCATGGAATCTGAAATTTTCTATCCCTGCCCGCCTGCACGCCCTATTAAATGCCATTGACAATTGGTGAGGATTATAGGGCTTTCCATCTTGGTTGAATACAAAGGGACAGATAATGGATACCACCTTTGCATTTTTCATGCCTGCAAGGACATTGTAAGGAGTCTCTGCAAGGGGTATGATAAGCCTCTCCCTGTTTTTTGTATCCTCTGCCCCAAGAGTTATTACCCTGTTTTGAAAGTCAACCTGACTCCATGTCAAAGATAGTATATTGCCACGGCGCATCCCTGTATATCGGGCTAATGTAACAATAGACTTTAACCATGCAGGGCAATGGAAAAGAAGACGGTCTAACTCTCCATGCTCAAGGTATCTTACACGCTGGTCATTAAACTTTGGCATTTTGAAAAATTCAAAGGGACTTTGTTTTACTAACTGCCATTCACGCTTGCATAAAGAGAAGACCCGCCTTATAAAATGTAGTTCTTTTGCAGCCGTCCCTATCTTTACGCCTGCCTCAAGTCTCTTTGCTTTGTATGCAGAAAGGACAGCAGGTGTAATTTCCGATAGTGTAAGATTTGCAAACGCTGACAGAAGGTGGCTATCCCCAACTTGGATTGCCCTCTGATATGTTCTGGGGGCTTTATATCTGGCATCCTCTTTTAAGTATTTATCCCATACCTCAGCAAATAAGATTGTCTCTGCTGGGTCTTTTTTAAACCATTCCCCAGATACTATATCCCCTTTAATCTTTAGGGCAATCTTCCGTGCAAGTTCTTTATTTACTGTGCCTGTTGACTTTCTGATAAGCGCACCATTAAACATGATTTTTGTCCACCAAACATCACCTCTTTTGTAAAGCACTTGGTATCACCTCCTTTCAAGGTGCATGTCTGGTTTTCCTTCGGGGGTAGTATAAACAGACCTAATGATTTTATCAAGATGTTTTTTCATAGATTTTGCTTTTTTCCCCTCAATCCAAAAATCAATATCGCACTTTTTAAAACGGATTATTTTACCAATTCTGTAATGGGGAATCTGTCCTCTCGCTACAAGGTAATAAAGGGTCTTCTCTTTGATATTGAAATAAAGGCTTAAGCCCTTTATGTCAAGCCATTCAGTTTTCATTGTTTTTTCAAGGTGTCATTATTGCAATAGGTTTTTGCTCTGCTCATTGGTTCTTAAAGGTCATGGGAAATAGATTGAAGATTCATGTCCCTTATCTCCTCAAATGCCTTAAACTTAAGTTCCCATAACCTGACTGTCTCTGTGTGAATATTCAGCAACCTTGCAATTTCCTTTCTGTCTATCTTGAGGGCAAGAAATACAGCAAGAAGATAAAAGGTTCTAACATCTAGCTGCATCCCGTTAAGTGCTGTGCCGGTCAATGCTGTAAATATTTTCTTGCAATGCTTACAGAAGACCCTCTTTAACTCATAGAAGTTTGAAATCCCTTTATCGCTGGCTATAGCCTTGCCGCATTGAGGACAGTGAGCGCCTTTAGGGTGAATCATTTTTAAAACCGCCATACGACAAGCCTTCTCATCAAGTAAATCAATGGAAAACTCATCCTTTATTTTTTTGATAAAGTTCAATGATATTTGCATAGTCATTGCCTTGCCTCACAAATCATTAAACCTGTTATCTATGTCCATTTTTCCACGCCTTAAAATTTTCAAACCGTAAATAAATATCGGGGGTCAAATTACCCGCCTGCTGAAACCCCTTGGAAGGACCCATAAAGTCTTACTCCTCATACAACTCTTTATATTCTGCCTTGCGCATCTCCAATTCTTTTTCAAACTTCCCCTTTTGCAGCTGTAATTGCTCAATGAGTTTTGCTATCATATCAATTGCGCCTTTCAGGTGGACTATCCGGTAAAAGACTTTCTGTTTATCCATTGTCTTCCTCCCATGTAAAAGTTCACTCCTCACAACCAACAGGTTCAGCAAGACCTCGCCTGATTAAATCCTCTGCATCTGATGTCTGCATTATGGCTGTGTCCCCTTTTTTGTAATAAGCCCCTTTTGTGTTCACAATGGTTTTAAATTTAAGAGTAACAGCCTTTATCATATCAGGGAATTTAGCCTTTCTAATCCCAATGATAATCGCTGCCTCTTCCGTCGCCAACGCATAGACTTTCCCCTTTTCAAGTGATTGCATCTTGTTATCAATTTTGGCTGATACGCCTTTTAAAATCTCAATCTTCACCTTTGGGGATTCATTATCAGCCGCTGCATTGTCATCATAAAAAATGTCTGCATTGCCTTCTTTGATAAGATTCTCTGCCCCAGCAGATGACATCTCTATAACCGCCCCTGCCCGCATACCCTTCCATAAATCATCCTTCAGCAACCTCACTCTAACGGGGTCTGACATAAGTCTTGCTTTTTTTAACCTTATCAATTCCTGTGCGTCCTGAGGCGTAACCTCGCAAATATCACCAACCTTAACCCCCACCCCCTTTATTCCGATGTTCTTTAAAACCTGAATCCGTATCTTCATACCCTTACCTCCTTATTATTTTTTTCTATACATTTAAGGCATCGTCAAAATCGTTTTTTTGATTTTGACTATGTTATTTACTAAATCTTAAATATATTCTATTTTTAAATATATAAAGTCTATTCTTATATAGGGTAAAGATTCTTTACTCTGCCCAGAGTAAAGATTTTTTACTAGGCAAAGTAAAGATTTTTTACTCTGCCCCCCCTTTGATGTGTCGTTTTCTGCACATCACCCTTGCCTATTTTTATATTCTTGTGTGCCATAAAAAAATTCTGCGGTGCTCCCCCCACCGCTCAGATGTCTAACACCTGAATTATCGTAACGCGCTTTTCTGATAGATTCCCTTCACTATTTTCCCAGTGTGCATGCCAAGTTTTAATCAGTTTCAGTTTTGACAGTTCCTTCAAGCCTGTAATTACCACCGGACGGGATAGCCCCGAATCACTTGCGATATCATTAATACTCCTGAAGAAAAAATTTTGCGACGCTCCCCCCCCATGTAAATTTGTGCTCCAGTTCACCCAGGACAATATACAGCCATTTTGTAGAGGTCTTGCAGCCCTCAAGAATCTTAAATGCCTTCCTTGAAATCTGGAAGTAGTGTCCTGATTTGTATTTCATAAACTGCCTTTCCCATTTCCATTTTCATTATTGTTCTTTACTGCCCCTCTTTTTTTACCTCTAAAACCATATATTTTGTGTGAAAAAACAGGGTAAATTTCAACGATAACCTCTCGGTTAATGGTTAGGTAGCCCCTATTCACTTCCTCTCGTTTTTAGCCTGTTTTCTTTCGCTAATTGCATCTTTTTAAGATGTTCAGAACTCAGCGTTCTTTTAAGTTTAGGTTTATCTGCCCTATACGGCATAAATTGATATAGGGGGCATGACCTGCCTTTACAATCCCCGCCGCCTTCAGCGCCACCATTGCAAATAAAACATTGAGCAAGAACCGCCTGCCGATAACTCAAAATTTCACCTGCCTTAAATCTCCAATAATCTTTACCGCCTTTCACTTTGATACACCTCCTTTCAAAGTCAACATCTTTCCGCGCAAGATTTTGACCGCTGTGCAAAAGTCTGTAATGGGGACTGACGAGTTTGAGTTAAAATCGGCGAGCAATTTATAAAGAAAGTCATCGACGCCGAATAGGAATATAACCTTATTGCCACGAACTTCTAAACTGGGGGATACTCCGTGAAGTGAAAGAAATGCGGATAGGTAAATGTCCATCGTTTCAAAAATCCTTGCCTTTGCCATATCGTTTCCAGTTCTTGATTTAGTCATCAGAGCCTTGCCTCGCCCCAAAATTCATTAGAGGAAAAAATAAATTGCTCTGATATATAAAAAGGGTATAACATGGAATATGTGTTTGCAAGAAAATGGTTTTAACTCACCTTTTGCAATTTGCAAAAAGTGAGTAACCCTGACAATACTTGATTTGCAGGCGCTTAAAGGGAAAGGGTTAAGATATGGGAAAGGAAATAGAAGGATAAAGTTTTTGCAAAATTTTTCTCATTGAGTCCAATTCCTCTGGATTTTTGATACTAGGAACAACAGCGTTATCTATCTTTGAACGGTAATGCATATTTATTGCCCTTGATAGATTAACAAGAAAGTCTAGAGCAGGATTTGTTTTCTTTTTTATTCCTTGCTCATCATATCCTGTGCTAAAATCATAAAGCAATACACCCATAAATTGAAGCCGTTTTCTTGCCTTTTCAATATCGGTTTTGATAATTTTGCGCCCACCCAGTGTATAGGTCTTTACGAAATTAGCACTTTTCAAACTTCCTTTACCATCCCACCACCCTTTTATTTTATTATAGTCTATCCATTCTTTGTAAACCTCATTCATTATCGATTGAGCAAGAAATTCCAATTTAGGATTGGTAACGTGTTCAGAGCATTTCGTAAACTTATAATCTCTAACTGTCTTGAAAGAAAAAGGTTGTTGATGTCTTGGGAGTTTTGAAATATAGGATAGGTAGTCATATAAAACACCCGCTTGGACTTTTAGAATTTCTATGAAGCACTGTTTAGGTTCGTTTAAAGTATTTTTGGGAAGTGCTTTATTATATGCAGGCTGCATTAAAGGAAAAACATCGGTATAGAATTCTCTTTTAAATACTTGATAAAAATCTCTGATAATTTTCCAGTCTTCAGATGTGGTAGTAATCTTTATTTTAACACCTGTCCTTTTTAATATACCTGAGACGGAGAGAGGGTCTTTTTTGGTTCTTTGATGATGGACTTTAGGGGAGAGATTCTCATAACCAATGTCTCTCAGCCTTTTATGGGCATTATCAATGATACTGGATATATCAGATTGTTTTCTACCCTTTTCTTTTACCTTTCCCTTTTTCTTTTCCATTTCCCTTACCGCTCCTTGCGGTTCTCTCTTGCGTATGCGTAAATCTCAATACAAGGCGGCAGGAGAGTCGCCGCCCTGATGTCATACTGCTATCTCCAAATTAATCTTATCGTATTTAACCTCTGGTATGTTTCGTTCCTGTTTCTCTTTGGTTCTCCTAATCTCTACAAGCCCGACCTGTTTAAGATACTCCAAATCCTGTGTTACATTCTTGGTATCCCGGTCAAGCATTTTTGCAAGTTCATATACAGAGGCAGGGCGCTCTTTTTTAATCACATGCAGCATCTCTAATCTCTTTTGGGTTAATGCCCTTCTGAATGCCGCAAGGTTCTCAAAATAATAACCCCTCCGCCTCTTAACCTTTTCCCCTCGTTCAATAGCCTCTGCTGTTCTTGCAAAGTCCTCTAAAACTTCCTTCAGGTTTTTTATTCCTATCTTTACCTTTTTAACTTTCATGGTTTATTCACCTCCCCTTTTTTTTGTAGTCATCAATATCCTTGAAAAAGTCTTTAATGAGTTCTCTTACTGTGGTGAATCGGTAGTCTTCCTCATGCTCTCTGTAATGCCTGTGGTCTCCCTTGCCCTCTGCATTGTCATAACCGATAACCCGTTTACCTTCTATAATGTAAACCAGAGAATACTTATAGCCATACGGCTTATCTTTTGTTTTAGACACTTCCCATAATTTTATTTCTGCAATAGTTCCGTCCTGAAACTCCGCCTTTTCCTTTATTATGAGTTTAGCCTTTGACATATATCTAATAGGCATTATATACCCTACAGCCCTATTGTCAAGGAAATAAAGAAGCCTTCAAGGCAGAAACCCTGATGCTTGGCAAGAGTGTTTTTATCAGGGCAACTCTTTTCTTGCACATGGTTTTTTATGACCTTTAGCATCCATCTATGACCTTTCATTTTTCCAAAGGTCATTGCAAAAACTGTTTGTTTTTCAACCACCTATGACCGTATGACCTTTATGACCTTCTTTTTTATTATAAATAAAGAGAGATAGAGAGGATAGCCGTATGGCGCAAGAGAATAAAAAAGCCCCAAGACCGATTAAGTCTTGAGGCTTATAACATCATCTACTTACTTACTGCAAATCAGTTTCTTGCCCCTGCATTAAATCCTTGTAATGCAATTTCTTCTTTAGCAGAGCCATAGGGGAATAATCCTCAACCGTTTCCTCTGCAAGTTTAAATAAGGGTTTTAGGGCATTGTGAATAGCATCATATCCGCTTCCATCTTCCCTTTTTGCAAACTGTATTTGCCTCATAGCAAGAATAGTATCTGCCTCCAACTTATCAACAGGTCTTATTATACTGGCTCCGGTAAGGCTCATATTAAGCATCTCTGCCTTGCTGTGTGTTTCTTTTATCAGTCTTGAGATGATATTTAGGAGTGAAACCCAATCCTGTGATGACTTATCATTTGGAATGTAAGGCGGGTCTATCATCTTCATTACCTCTTTGAGGTCATAAAGTTCTGAACAAACTGAAGATGATAACTCGTCCCACTTTTCTATGGTCTCTTTAAAAATTGTATCAAACTCTGATTCTATTTTTTTATTCATGGCATGCCTCCTTTTTTTTGTAGCCTTTTACAATTAAGTATATTATACTGTGCCTAAAATTGTGCCCAGTCATCAAGGAAATTGACAGAATTCATAGAAATAATGGAAACATTGGAAATAATAGAAATACTGAAAAAACAAACACTTGAAGGAAAACCAGACAATTTAATAAGTTATAAAATTCATGGGTTTCTAACTTTCACGGCGGTAACCCGGGTTCGAATCCCGGTGGGGACGCCAACGAATTAAAGGGTCGGTAAAGACTTGACATAGCAATAAAGAACTTTATAGTATATCCTTACATCCATCAGGTTTTAGTATATTCCCGGGTAGCTCAGCCGGCAGAGCAAGTGGCTGTTAACCACTGGGTCGGGGGTTCGAATCCCTCCCCGGGAGCCACATACAAGGACTGCTTTCTCTTTTAACTCTATCCCTTAGTATACCAGTAGCAGTTTCTTGATGCATTCAGGATTCTTATTGCACCAGTTCTTTTAGTGATGATTGTTTCCGTGCCTTCTTACATTCAACCCTGTGACATGCCTTCTGCCTTGGACCAACTCTCCTGCAAGGGATAAAAAATCTCCTGCAATATAAATGCCTCTTGACCGCCTTAATACCCCCTCAATGAATTTATCAGCAGTCCAGAAACCATAGGTTTTAGCCCGTGAAGTGGTTGCTTTTTCATACCTTTGTTGTTAGAATT
>MGPS01000007.1:0-2097 GCA_001797495.1 Deltaproteobacteria bacterium GWC2_42_11 | reverse complement strand
CAGATAGTGGGGCGGGGTATCTTGGCGAGACAGGGATAGAGGTCAACTATGGGATTAAGAGGTTTTACAAGGACATATTGTTTGATGAGAAGATAGGCGGAACAGTGCACTTATCCATTGGCAGGTTTTAAGAGAGGGCAGGAGGAAAGAAGAACTCATCTTGCCCCTGAGTGTTTCTATCAGGGGTTAAATTTTGACTTTATGTATGACGTCATTATAGTTGGTGCAGGTCCTGCTGGGATATTCTCTGCCTTGGAGATTTCATCCTCTGGGAAAGGGCTTAGAGTCCTCCTCGTGGAGAAGGGGCATGACCTACCCCAAAGGCAGCCTAAAGAGGTCTTTTGTGGGTGGGGAGGTGCAGGGACATTCAGCGATGGGAAACTAAACCTATCCCCTCATGTAGGTGGATCCCTATTAGACTATGTTGATGAAGGAGGGTTGGAAGACCTCATAAACTATGTAGATGAGATATATTTAAGGTTTGGTGCACCAAAGACACTCCACGGGACCAGGGAAGAAGAGGTAAAAAGGCTGGAGGCGGCGGCTGCAAGGAACGGGCTTAAACTACTTCCTTTTAAGATTAGACACCTGGGGACAGACAGATGTTTGAGCCTCCTGAATGGTATCAGGACTGAGATGGAAGGCAAGGTTGAGATGAGGTTTGATTCAGAGGTGGCAGATATCGTTCCCGATGGTGAGATTATAAGATTGAAAACAAAGACAGGTGAAGGATTTACAGGAAGATTTGTAATCATTGCCCCTGGTAGAGGTGGCACCCCGTGGTTAAGGGATATGACAATAAGGCTGGGGCTTTCTACTGTAAATAACCCTGTGGACATAGGGGTCAGGGTAGAAGTCCCTGCCTTTGTTTTAATGCCCATAACTGACATTGTCCACGAGGCAAAGTTTATCTTCTCCTCAAAGAGGTTTGACGACCAGGTAAGAACATTCTGTATGAACCCCTATGGTGAGGTGGTAAAGGAGGTTCACAAAGATTTTATTACAGTAAATGGACATAGCTATTCTACAAGAAAGACCGAGAATACCAACTTTGCCATCCTTGTATCCACCAGATTTACAGAGCCATTCAAAGAACCAATTGCTTACGGCCAACATATCACAAAACTGGCCAATCTCCTTGGAGGGGGTATCATTGTCCAGCGTCTTGGAGACCTCCTGCAGGGGAGGAGGTCAACCCATGAGAGGATAAGAAAAGGGGCAGTAATGGCAACCCTTCAGGACGCCACCCCGGGAGACCTTTCCTTTGCCATACCATACCGTTATATAACAGATATATTAGAGATGCTGGAGGCATTGGACAAGGTTGCCCCTGGCATATACTCTGCCTCTACCCTTCTCTACGGGGTTGAGGTAAAGCTCTACTCCATGAGGCTAAAGCTCGCCAATACCCTTGAGACAGAGATTAAAAACCTCTTTGCCATTGGAGACGGTGCAGGCATAACAAGGGGCATTATTCAAGCCTCTGTATCAGGGGTTATAGCCGCAAGGGAGGTGATAAGGAGGGTTGGGAGTAAGGAATGAGATGACAGTGAGAAGAAAGATAGTGAATATCGTTGCAGCAGGTTTTGACCTTGTTGCCATTGATACCCATATGGTGCAGGACTTTTAAAAAAGGAGAGGAAAAAGATAGGGCATATCAGGATGACACACGGTGAACTGGGGATTGCAGAGCCATTGGACATTCTAGAGGCAGGATGAAAGTCAATTCTTGGTGGGCCGCGGGGGAGTCGAACCCCCGACCCACTGATTAAGAGTCAGTTGCTCTACCAACTGAGCTAGCGGCCCGTAAAAAATTGTAATAATTTATTTCTGGCATACGCTTTCCTGATAACATTTACTAGCAATCTTGTCAAGTGCTTCAACGGCATTTAGAGATTATAATTTCTAACTTGAATAATAATATAGCCTTATTGTATTATTCCCATCACAATCGCCATTTAAGGTATTGTCGAAAAGGAGGGAATCACAATGAACAGCAAGAAAATATGGTTGGTAATAACAGGCTTTGCTATAGGTATAGCAATCCTCGTCAAACCTGTTTCAAGTATTGCACAAGATATTCTGCCAAAAGAGATT
>MGPS01000006.1:51918-64531 GCA_001797495.1 Deltaproteobacteria bacterium GWC2_42_11 | reverse complement strand
CCTTCATGTTTTAAGAAGGGATTGCCTCTAGCCTTGTCCGACCCACGCCGCTTGGCGTGGGTGCCCCGGCGACTTTGCGATTTTACCCAAAATCCTAAATCGGATTTTGGGGCATTATTCCAAAAGGCTTGACGAATTGTTAAAAAGGTAGAATAATTATACACAGCGACATAAATAGTTGCGCATACAGAGCGTCAGAACAAAGCAGACCAAGACGCGGGGGCACCCACGCCAAGTGGCGTGGGTCGGGTGAGGAGTGAGGCGTATGTTTTGGCATACGCCGCAACAACGAACCGAGGAGCAACGCAGGTATGCGAAATTATGACGCTCTGTATAGAACATAATTTATGCCGGGGAGAAAATGGCAGATAACATCTCGATAAAAAAGGTAACACCGTATCTGTGGGAAATTCCGAAAAGCGGCGATATGCTTGTCCCTGCACGGATATACGGCGATGAGGAAACTATACAGCACCTGTTGAAAGATGCTGAAGCCAAAAAGAGCGGCGGCTTTACCCCTGCGATCCAGCAGGTTGTAAATGTTGCCTGTCTCCCCGGCATACAGAAGGCATCTCTCGCAATGGCTGACATACACCCGGGTTACGGCTTTGCAATAGGAGGGGTCGGTGCATTTGATATTGAAGATGGCGTTATAAGTGTGGCAGGTGTCGGTTTTGACATAAACTGCGGCGTAAGGGTTTTAAAGACACCTCTTGTAAAAAAGGATATAGAGGCAAAAAGGAGTGAACTGGCAAACCAACTCTTCAGGGATGTCCCTGCCGGTGTGGGCTCAACAGGTGATATAAGGCTAACACCTTCAGAAATAGATGAGGTTCTGATAAAAGGTGCATCATTTGCAGTTGAAAGAGGCTATGGATTTCCTGAGGATATTAAATACATTGAAGAGAACGGCATGGTTCAAAATGCAAGACCGGAAAATGTAAGTTTTAAGGCAAAGGAAAGGCAGTTTAAACAGGTTGGAACGCTTGGTTCGGGGAATCATTATCTTGAAGTCCAGTGGATTGAGGAAATCTATGACAATGAAGCAGCAGATGCTTATGGCATATATAAAGACCAGATTTTGATTGCAATACACTGCGGCAGCCGCGCACTGGGGCATCAGATAGGGACTGATTATCTAAAAACACTTGAATCAGCAAGCAAAAAATATCACATACCAATAAGGGAAAGGGAACTTGTTTGCGCGCCGTTTAGAAGTGAAGAAGGACAAAGATATTGGACTGCTGTGAACTGCGGCATAAACTGCGCATTTGCAAACAGGCAGGCAATAAGCCATCTGACAAGAAAGGCTGTAAGCCATATCTTCGGGACAGACATGAAGAAAATAAAACTTTTATACGATGTCGGACACAATACAGTAAAGATAGAAACACACAATCTCGGAGGGATTGAAAAAAAACTTCTCATCCACAGAAAGGGGGCAACAAGGGCTTTTGGTCCGGGAAGGAAAGAGGTGCCAGAGGCATACAGGGATGTCGGACAGCCTCTTCTCGTGGGCGGGACAATGGGCACATCGTCTTACATATTAAGAGGAACAGAAAAGGGGATGGAGGACTGTTTTGGGAGCGCTGTTCATGGCGCTGGAAGGGCTTTGTCAAGGGAGCAGGCAAAAAGGAGATGGCGCGGGGATGCGCTTATAAAGGAACTTGCAGAAAAGGGCATAATAATAAAGACAAGGAGCAAGCCCGGCGCAGCAGAAGAGGCTCCCGGCGCATATAAGGATGTTGACAGGGTTGTAGAGATAATGCACATGGCGGGCGTAAACCAGAAGGTCGCAAAGGTAAGACCCATTATATGCATAAAGGGATAGGGGGGCATTTCCTGCTTCTTGACATAAAAGCATGATTTGATATTATCAGTCCGGAATGAAGATTATTGCCATAATCCCTGCAAGGTATGCATCAACAAGGCTTGAAGGAAAGGCACTCCTTGATATTTCAGGCAAACCTATGATCCAGCATGTATATGAGAGGACAAAGAGGGCAAGCCTTGTAAACGATGTTCTGGTAGCAACAGATGACAAACGGATTTTTGACGCTGTCAAAGGGTTTAAAGGCAAGGCTGTGATGACATCTGCTGAACATAGAACAGGGACAGACAGACTTGCAGAGGCTGCAAGGGATATTAACGTTGACATAATTGTTAATGTTCAGAGCGACGAACCTCTGATAGAGCCTGAAATGATAAACGAGGCAATAAAACCAATGCTTGATGATGATTCAATCCCTGTATCTACACTAAAGACAAAGATTACAGATGAAAAAGATTTTTCTGACACAAATGTTGTAAAAGTGGTAACAGATAAAAATAACTTTGCCCTTTATTTTTCAAGGTATCCTATACCGTATGTGAGAGAACAGGGGCAAGGGGCAAGGGGCAAGGGGCAAGAATATTTCAAGCATATTGGACTCTATGTTTACAGAAAAGATTTTTTACTTGAATTTGCCCAGATGAAACCAACACCTTTGGAAGAGGCGGAAAAACTTGAGCAGTTAAGGGCATTGGAAAACGGCTATAAAATCAAGGTCATAGAAACAAGGTATAATTCAATAGGTGTTGATACAAAAGAGGACTTGGAGAGGGTGAGGGAGATTTTTAGAAGGAAAACCTGAGCATAAAAGGTTGATAAAATATATGGCACTTTTATTAAATTTACCGAAAATTGAAAGACCAAAAACGATATCACTGGATAGAACTGTCAATCCTAATAAACTGCCTTTCCTGCAAGTTCAGATTTTGCAAAGAATATACCTTGATTTATTTGAACAAAGGCAAACCGCTCTTGAAGATTTGGCAGAATTAACAGACTATCCAAAAGACAGTAAAATATTAAAGGATGCAATAGATGCCCTTGTTAGAAAAGATTTTTTAGAAGGTGATTTGTTGAAGTTTTAGAGAATAAAATCAAGTTGAAATTAGGCTTATTTATAGAATAATAACCTAATCATGGCAGAAACCAAAAAACACATAAAAACCAAATTCATCTTTGTAACAGGCGGGGTTGTTTCATCGCTAGGCAAGGGTATTGCTTCTGCGTCAATAGGTGCACTCCTTGAAAGCAGGGGGCTCACCATAAATCTCCAGAAACTTGACCCCTATATAAATGTTGACCCCGGCACAATGAGCCCGTTCCAGCACGGCGAGGTATTTGTTACTGATGACGGCACAGAAACTGATCTTGATTTGGGACATTATGAGAGATTCACAAGCGCCTGCATGACCAGACTCAATAACTTCACAACAGGACAGGTTTATGATTCTGTTATAACAAAGGAACGGCGGGGCGACTATCTCGGCGGTACAGTTCAGGTAATACCTCACATAACCGATGCGATAAAGGGTAACATCCTGAAACTTGCTGATAATGTGGATATTGTTATAGTTGAAATAGGCGGCACAGTAGGAGATATAGAGAGTCTGCCGTTTTTAGAGGCAATACGGCAGATGAGATATGACATGGGCAGGGAAAATGTGCTATACATACACCTTACCCTTGTCCCGTATATTGCAACAGCAGGCGAGGTTAAAACAAAGCCGACCCAGCACAGTGTAAAAGAACTTAGAGAAATCGGCATCCAGCCTGACATTATACTGTGCAGGACAAACAAGGCGCTCTCACCTGACATCAAGGCTAAGATAGCCCTGTTCTGCAACGTGGACAGAGATGCTGTTATAACTGCAAGTGATGTAGGCTGCGTGTACGAAATCCCCCTTGTTTTACATGAAGAAGGTCTTGATGACAAAATTGTAAAACTACTTAATATCTGGACCAGGTCGCCTAAACTTGAACAGTGGGAAAAGATATCAAAGAATGTAAAAAACCCAAGGCATGGGGTTACTGTAGCCATAGTAGGAAAGTATATAAACCTTCAGGATTCATATAAGAGCCTTCACGAGGCACTTGTGCACGGGGGTATAGCAAACAACTGCCGCGTGAACTTTATCTACATAGATTCAGAGGAGGTTGAAAAAACAGGCGCCAGGTCGCTGCTCAAAGATGCTGATGCCATCCTTGTCCCGGGCGGTTTCGGGAGCAGGGGCATAGAAGGGAAGATTGCCGCTATCCAGTATGCAAGGGAGAAAAAAATCCCGTTTTTTGGCATATGCCTTGGGATGCAGGCTGCTGTAATTGAGATTGCAAGGAACCTCTGCAACCTGAAGGATGCGAACTCAAGCGAATTTAACCCCGGCACTCCGCACCCTGTCATAGACATGATGCCTGAACAGAAGGGGATTACATCAAAAGGCGGAACAATGAGACTGGGTGCATACCATTGCATCATAAAAAAAGACTCCCATGCCTTCAGGGTATATGGGAAAACAGAAATAAGCGAAAGGCACAGACACAGGTATGAGGTAAATAACAACTACAGAGAGATTCTGGAGAAAGGGGGTGTTGTATTCAGCGGGCTCTCACCTGATAAAAACCTTGTTGAGATTATGGAACTGAATAACCACCCTTATTTTATCGGCTGTCAATTTCACCCCGAATTTAAAAGCAAACCTATGTCAGTCCATCCGTTGTTTAAGGAGTTTATAAGGGCAGCGATTAAAAATAAGGGGTAAGGGGCAAAAAGGCAGAAAGATATGAAGGTATTGAAGGTTGGGAATATCAAAATAGGCGGCACTGCCCCATTTGTTTTAATAGCAGGGCCTTGTGTTATTGAAAATCTGTCAATAACACTTGTTATCGCAGAAAAACTAAAGGAGATAACAGAGAGACTCAATATCCCTCTTATATTCAAGGCATCATATGATAAGGCAAACAGGAGTTCTATTAAATCTTACCGCGGTCCAGGCATTAAAAAGGGTCTTAAAATACTTAAGGAGGTTAAGGAAAAAGTAAACCTGCCTGTGCTTACAGATGTCCACTGCAGGGAAGAGGTACAACCAACAGCAGAGGTTGCTGATGTGATTCAGATACCTGCATTCCTCTCAAGACAGACTGATTTGCTCATAGAGACTGCGAAAACAAAAAGAGTTGTAAATATTAAAAAGGGGCAGTTTCTGTCACCATGGGAACTTAAAAATTCAATTGATAAGGTAAAGTCTCAAGGCAATGAGAAGATATTAATAACTGAAAGAGGCACAACCTTTGGATATAATAACCTCGTGGTTGATTTCAGGGCATTCCCTATAATGCGCTCCTTTGGTTATCCAGTTATATTTGATATAACACACAGCCTCCAACTCCCGGGAGGACAGGGGACCTGTTCAGGCGGGCAGAGTCAGTTTGCAGAGCCGCTTGCAAGGGCAGCAGTTGCAGCAGGGATTGACGGATTATTTATAGAAGTCCATCCTGAACCTGAAAAGGCTTTGTGTGATGGTCCAAATTCACTGAAACTGGACGATATCCCTGAATTTCTGAAACCGCTCATAGCATTGGACGCTGTTGTGAAGAAAAGTTAATCTATGGATATATTAGATATTGCAAAAAGGGTTTTCAAAATTGAGGCAGAGGCAATAAAACATCTGTCTGATAAGTTGAATGCAGATTTTGAGAAGGCAGTAAATATTATTTTAAAAACCAGCGGTAAGATTGTACTTACAGGTATAGGTAAGAGCGGTCTTATATGCAAAAAGATAGCCTCTACATTCGCCTCTACAGGCACACCTGCATTTTTCCTCCACCCTTCTGAAGGTGTTCACGGAGACCTCGGCATGCTTGCCAAAAACGATACACTTATTGCTATGTCAAACAGCGGTGAAACCGACGAACTGGTAAAGATACTTCCCCTTATAAAAAGGCTCGGCATAAGACTTATTGCAATGACAGGGAATAAAGATTCAACCCTTGCTAAATCAGCGGATGTCTTCCTTGATATATCTGTCAAAGAAGAGGCATGCCCTCTGGGGCTTGCGCCCACAGCATCAACAACTGCCGCGCTGGCAATGGGTGATGCGCTTGCAGTTGCACTCCTTGAGAAACGGGGATTTAAGGAAGAAGACTTTGCAATGCTGCACCCAGGCGGCTCACTGGGGAGAAAACTCTTAACAAGGGTTGGAGACCTTATGCACACAGGAGAAAGCATCCCTCTGGTTAATACTGAAACATCCATGAAAGAGGCGATTATTGAGATGACTGCAAAAAGATTGGGTGTTACAGGTGCAGTGGATGCTAACGGCAGACTTCAAGGTATTATAACAGACGGCGACCTGAGGAGGGCTCTGGAAAAAGTGAATAACATACTTGATAAAAAAGTTTGTGATGTTATGACAAAAACACCCAGAAATATAGAGAAGGGTGAGTTTGCAGAGGCGGCCGTAAGGAAGATGGAGGAAAATGCCATTACAACACTGTTTGTATTTGAAAGGGGCAATGAAGATATACCCGTTGGGATAATACATCTGCACGACCTCCTGAAGGCAGGGATTGTATGAAAAAAAGTTCAAAGGTAAAAAAAATTAAAATACTCATCCTTGATGTTGACGGCATTATGACTGATGGAAGTATTATATATGATGATGATGGCAGGGAAACAAAGGTCTTTGATGTCAAAGACGGGCACGGCATAAAGATGTTGAGAATGGCAGGTATTGATACTGCCATTATAACAGCAAGGAAATCAGGTGTTGTAAAACACAGGGCAAAAAATCTTGGCATAGACATGGTTTACCAGAAGGCAATGGACAAGGTTTCCGCATTCAAAGACATACTGAGAAAAACATCCCTCAAGCCTGAAAATACAGCATATATGGGGGATGAATTAGTTGACATCCCTGTATTAAAACAGGCAGGATTTAAAATAACAGTACCTGACGCTGTTAATGAGGTGAAAAAGGTCTGCGACTATATTACAAAGATGCATGGAGGTAAAGGGGCAGTACGGGAGGTGTGTGAACTTATTCTTAAGGTGCAGGGGAAATGGGATGACACACTCATGAGATACTTGTAATAGTATAAAACTCTTTACACTTAATTCTTAGGCTGGTATAATTTTTGCTAGCATGAAGGCAAAAAGGACAAAGATACTTCTAGCCGCTTTACTTTTAGCATCTATTTCTGCAATAGGTGTTTCATTATTTATAAATTTTCAGTCCCGGAATGGTATTAAGGACACTTATCAGAAGGTCTCCTCCAATGCCTCTGCAACAATTAACAACATCCATTACATAGAGGACAAAAACGGCAGGAAGGAGTGGGAACTTGATGCATTAAAGGCAGAGTATTTTAAAGAAGATGACACGACAATATTTGAAGATGTAAAAGTCATCTTTTATGCAAAAGACGGCAAGACATTTGTGGTAAAAGGGAAAAGGGGGAAGCTTGTTAATCAGACAAAGGATGTCGAAATAAACGGTGATGTGTCAGTAATATCTGAAGACGGCTACAAACTGACTACAGAGTCGCTAAGGTTTGAGGCAGGTATAAAACAGATAAAAACAGACGACAGGGTATTTCTCACAGGTTCAACCATTGATGTCGAAGGTGTCGGTCTCCTCATAGACATAAACAAAGAGACGGTTTCTGTACTAAAAAATGTAAGGACGGTACTAAAAAATGCAAAGATATGATGAAAGAAAAAATCAAACGACCCACTATCGTGGGTGCCCCGAATTCAAAATTCAAAAGTTTTTATTCTGGCTTCTGGCTTCTGGCTTCTGGCTTCTGAGTTTTGCAAATGCAGAGGAAAAGACAAAGGCAGATGAGTCTCCACAACCAATTAACATAACATCAAATAGAATGGATGCAAACAAAAAGGAGCAACTTGTTATATTTACCGGCAATGTTGCTGCAGAGCAAAAGGATATGACAATCTATTCAGATGAACTCAAAATCTATTATACAGAAGGTGATGACGTAAGAGAAATTATTGCAATAGGAAATGTTAAGATAACGCAGCCAAACAGGATTGCAACAGGGGAAAAGGCTGTATACACTAAAGCAGACGGCAAGGTTGTGCTCACAGGCAATCCTCAGGCGAAGCAGGGAAATGATACTGTAAAAGGGGACAGGATAACGGTATTTCTGAATGACAATAAAAGTATTGTTGAAAGCGACGGGACAAGCAGGGTAAAGGCAGTTATATTCCCCAAGAAAGGCTTGACGCAGAAGGACAGCAGGTGACAAGTTTAAGTGCATTTAACCTCGTCAAATCTTTTAAAAAGAGGAAGGTTGTTGATGATGTAAGTTTGACTGTTCTTCCCGGTCAGATAGTAGGTCTGCTGGGTCCAAACGGTGCAGGGAAGACAACTATATTTTACATGATAGTCGGACTGATGCCGCCTGACTCGGGCGCGGTATCTATAGGGAAGGACGATGTAACAGATCTCCCCATGTATATGCGGGCAAGGAGGGGTATAAGTTATCTCCCTCAGGAGGCATCTGTATTCAGGAAGTTGACAGTTGAACAGAATGTCAGGTCAGTGCTTGAATTTTTAAACCTCTCTAAAGACGAAGAAGATTACAGACTTAACAAGTTATTGAAAGATTTTGGCATCAACCATCTTGCGGATACAAAGGCATATGCGCTGTCAGGCGGTGAAAGGAGGAGGGTTGAGATAGCGAGGGCGCTCGTGAATTCACCTGTTTTCATGCTCCTTGATGAACCTTTCGCAGGGATAGACCCAATTGCGGTCAAAGATATACAGGATATGATAACAGAACTTAAATCAAACGGCATAGGCATTCTACTTACAGACCACAATGTAAGGGAAACACTGGGCATCTGCGATAAGGTGTATATTATAAACGGCGGGAAGATACTCGAATCAGGCTGTCCGTCAGATATTATGGAAAGCAGACAGGTAAGGGAAATTTATCTCGGAGAGGGCTTCAGGCTTTAAGGCATATGTCAGCAGAAATAAGACAGGATTTGAGACTAACACAGCAGTTAGTAATGACGCCGCAGCTTCAGATGGCAATAAAACTCCTGCAGTTGTCGCGGCTTGACCTTATACAGCAACTGCATCAGGAATTGGAGCAAAACCCTGTCCTTGAACAAACACTGGATACAGAAAAAGGCAATCTGCAGGAAACACCGGCAGGTCTTGCAGCAGATGACACAGAGAACAGGAAAGACAATACAGGTGATATAGACTGGCAGACTTATATCGAAGAACATGCTGAAGCATCAAGGATAAGGCATGGTTTTGAAAGCGGAGAGGAGGAAGAAACAGAGTCTGACCTGTCACTGACAAAAAAGACCACATTAACAGACCATCTTACATGGCAGTTGCACCTCTCTGATTTTACACCCAAAGAAACGGATATCGGTACACTTATAATAGGTAATATAGATGAGAATGGTTATCTGATGATAACTGTTGAAGAGATTGCAAGTGAAATGAACATAAATAAGGATGAGGTTGAAGCAGTCCTGAAGAAGATTCAGCAGTTCGACCCTGTGGGCATTGCTGCCAGGGACATTAAGGAATGTATCTTAATTCAGGCAACGTTCCTCCCTGATAAAAACAGGGTTATAATAGAGGAGATTGTAAATAAACATCTGAACGACCTGGAGAAGAAAAACTACAAAAAGATAGCAAAGGCGCTTAATGTGCACATCTCCAGGGTAATCGATGCTGTAAAGGTTATAAGCCATCTTGAGCCCAGACCAGGGAGGGCGTTCGGTGAAGATGAGAGTCAGGTCATCATACCGGATGTCTATATCCAGAAGGTAGGGAATGATTATGTAATCCTGCTTAACGAAGACGGTCTGCCAAAATTGAGGATAAGCCCATACTACCGCGACATGCTGGCAAAGAACGGCAGTGCATCAGATAATGTAAAGTCTTATATACAGGAAAGGCTCCGCTCTGCTGTATGGCTGATAAAGAGCATCCATCAGCGGCAGCGTACAATTTACAGGGTGGCAGAGAGCATCGTAAAGTTCCATAGGGAATTCATGGACAATGGTATTGGTTTTCTCAAGCCGCTCATACTCAGGGATGTCGCCCGTGATATAGGCATGCACGAATCAACTGTAAGCAGGGTAACAACAAATAAATATGCACATACACCGCAGGGGATATTTGAATTGAAATACTTTTTTAATTCTGGCATAAGTAAAGATGACGGCTCTAATATAGCAGCAGAAAGCGTTAAAGAAAGGATACGGAAACTTATCTCTTCAGAGAACCCGAAAAAACCGCTCAGCGACCAGAAGATATCCAAACTCTTAAAAGGGTCAGGTATTGATATTGCCAGGAGGACTGTTGCAAAATACCGCGAGGCAATACGCATCTTTTCCTCAACTGAGAGGAGGGTAAGGTTTTAGACACAAATGGGTAGATGGGTTTCACTCATTCACCCATTAACTAAATATAAGAAGGAGGAGCAAATGCAGGTAACAGTAACATTCAGACACATGGAGTCATCAGATGCTGTAAGGGACTATGCGGCGGAAAAAACCAGAAGGGTGGAAAAATATCTTACAGAACCGATAGATGTCCACTGGACACTGTCTGTAGAAAAGATCAGACATGCTGCAGATGTGACTATAACAGCAAACAGCATAACTATAAGGGGTGAAGAACAGACCGAAGATATGTATTCCGCAATAGACCTTGTTATGAACAAGTTAGAAAAACAGATGCGTAAGTATAAGGAAAAAATTAAGAGCCATAAACCGAGGTCAACTTCTCCGGTAAGTGCAAGACTTAATGTGATAGAGGGTGAAGGTGAAGGTGAAAACTTTCAGCCAAGGATAATAAGGACTGAAAATTATTCTATAAAGCCTATGTCGCTTGAAGAGGCTGTAATGCAGATAGACCTGCTGAACAATAATTTTCTGGTCTTTACAGACATTAAGTCAGATAATATCAATGTACTTTACAGGCGGAAAGATGGGAACTACGGACTGATAGAACCACCTTCAGCAAAATAAAACTACAGGAATGGGTCACCCCCGCTCAGCGGGGGTCAAGAGACAGTCCTGCAAATTGGCAGTTGGCACAACTTAAAAGTGAAAAGTGAAAAACACTAAACCTTTTCTTCCTTTCTCACATATATCTCCTTAGCAATATCTTCATCTATTGCAAGCATTGTTTCACCCATCTCTATTACAAATGACGGTTTTTTCTGATGCAGTCTCACAATACTGCCGGGGACGATACCGAGTGAACCAAGTTTATCCAGCCGTGAATGGGAAATGGACATCATAAAGACTATCCGTCCTCTCTCGCCAACACTCATGTCCTTTAACTGCTGAACAAAGGGTTTGACATCTATCCTGAACTTCCTGCAGCATTCACCCCGCGGTATAGGAAGCCCGTGCGGGCATGTCGGAGGATGACCCAGTAGTGTGCATATACTGTCAGTCACGAGGGGTGAAAGAGAGTGTTCAAAACTGCATGCGTTCTTCTCCAAAAGACCCTGCTCTATTTCCAGTACCTCTGACAGGAGCCTTTCTGCAAGCCTGTGCCTCCTTATGCTTGCCTCTGCAAGTTTCTCTCCCTTATCAGTTAGTGTAATATTATCCCCTTCTATCCTGACAATACCATCGTTTTCCATCCTGCGTAAAGTGTCTATGTTTCCATGTGCCTCTGCCACTTCTTCAATGTTAAGGAGGCATGAAATGCTGTTCTTCCCCTCCTCCCTCTGCGTCCATATAAATTCAAGCATCTCTTCTACAACATTTTCATATTCCATGGATATTCCCCTGCTGCATTTCCTCTATATATTTCTCTGCCATGAATGCCGCTGTCGCACCATCTCCAACTGCAGTTGATACCTGCCTTAACGGGGTATTCCTGCAGTCCCCTGCTGCAAATATACCTTTTACAGATGTCTCCATACTCTGGTTTGTCATAATGTAGCCGTTTTTATCCTTGTCAATATTTACAAAATCGGTATTGGGGTTTACGCCTATGAATATAAAAACACCGGTTACATCTAATTCCCTTATACTGTCACCTTTCAGATTTTCAAGGACGACCTTTTCAACACCGTTAATGCCTTTTATCTCTGTTATCACAGTGCTCCACAGTATCTCTATATTCGGTATGGAAAACACCTTTTCCTGTATAATCTTTTCTGCCCTCAACTGGTCCCGTCTGTGTGTAATATACACCCTTGACGCAATCTTTGAAAGATATACAGCCTCTTTAATAGCAGTATCCCCACCGCCCACAATCAGGACATCCTGCCCTTTAAAAAACGGACCGTCGCAGGTTGCACAATATGACACACCTTTCCCGATAAACTCTTTTTCACCCGGCACACCGATATATTTCGGCTTTGCACCTGTTGCTACAATAACAGCCCTTGCTGACAGGTCGCCGTCTGATATTTTCAGGAGTTTATATTCCACCATCTCCTCAATAGCAAAAACCTCTGCCTGCCTTATCTCAAGCCCGAAATGAGCGGCATGTTTTTCAAACCGCTCCATGAGTTCCCAACCGCTAATTGATGGAAAACCAGGATAATTCTCAATCACATCTGTTACTGCTATCTGTCCTCCGAGAGCACCTTTCTCAACAAGCAGGGTATTAAGCCTAGCCCTCTTTGCATAGATGCCTGCTGTAAGACCTGCAGGTCCCCCGCCTATTATTATAAGGTCGTATATGGTCATAATTTTGTCCCGAAAATACTTTTTTATGGCTGCCTGCCCTGCCTGAAAACCTGGTGGGACAGACATCTTGCCTGTCA
>MGPS01000006.1:6056-51910 GCA_001797495.1 Deltaproteobacteria bacterium GWC2_42_11 | reverse complement strand
GCCAGCCATAAATACTTCATCCCCCTTTGTGAGTCCCGCTTAACGTGGTGAGCCAAAGGCTCACGTGGGTTTGGTTTTACTATGTGCCGACGAGTTTATTGAGATGTTTTTTTGAACACTCATGGTCGGGTTTTATCTTGAGCGCCTTTTCAAACATATGCTTTGCCTCTTCCAGATAGTTCTTCATCTCGTAAACAATGCCAAGGTTATAATACACATCAGGGTTGTTCGGCTCCATCTTCTGCGCCTTGCCCAGAACCTCAATGGCATTATCCCATTTCTGGTTTATAAAATAAAACTCCCCCATCTCTATAAGGTCTTTTACCTTTGCCTTCCTGTCAGCCTGCTTCTGATTAAAGTCGTTCTCTTCCTTCTTAACCATAGATTACCCCTTTTTTAACTTATTCAAACCTTCGTTCGGACCCAACAGCACAAGGACATCCCCTTCTTCAAGCCTATCCTCAGGCATCGGCGACACATTCCATTCTTCAACGAAATCAGGCTCGCCTGATTCTGTTATCGTAGGGACCCTTTTCTTTACGGCAATGACATTTACACCAAATCTATCCCTTATTCCGCTCTCTATTAAAGTCCTGCCGGCAATATTTTCAGGCACTGTTGTTTCTATAATGCTGTATTCAGAGGATAGTTCTATTTGTTCAAGTATATTGGGTACAGCGAGACTGTTGGCAATCTTTATAGCCATATCCCTTTCCGGAAAGACAACCTTGCTGACACCGATGTTCCTCAGAACCTTACCATGTATAGGTGTTACAGCCTTTGCAACAACCTCCTTTACCCCCATCTCCTTAAGTGTCATTACTATCAGTATACTTGCCTCTATATTCTCGCCTATACTCACAACAGCGACATCAACATACTGGATGCCGACATGGTGTAGTGCATCTTCATCTGTTGCATCCAGTTGTACAGCATGTGTCACAAAATTGCTCACATCCTTTACCTTTTCCTCATCACTGTCTATTGCAAGGACTTCACAGCCCTTTTCTGTAAGTGTCTTTGCAACACCGTAACCGAACCTGCCGAGCCCTATGACTGCAAACTTTCTCATAACCACCTCCTGTTTTAACCTATAAGAACCTTCCCCTCAGGGTATCTGACATTTACTGCTCCTGCCCTTTTTACAACTGCCATACCCATTGTAAGCGGTCCAATCCTTCCGATATACATTGTAAAGGCTATAGTAAGTTTCCCCATGTCGCTGAAGAGCGCCGAGAGACTCCTGACCCCGCTGTCTCCGACAGAAAGTCCTACAGTGCCAAATGCAGAGGCTGCCTCAAACAGTGTATGCAGGTAATTTGCCTTTTCCTCAACAAGCAGCAGGAGTGTTGCCACTGTAATAACAATAACGCCCATTGCTGCTATCAGATATGCCCTTGCCACTGCTTCATGAGAGAGCCTCCTTTCAAAAACAACTACATCTGTATTGCCCCTGACAGATGACCAGAGTGCCACCATCATTATGCCAAAGGTCGTTGTCTTTATCCCTCCACCTGTGCCGCCGGGCGAGGCGCCTATGAACATAAGCATTATAAATAAGAGCAGGGTGGAACTCTGCATCATACTGATATCAAGTGTATTAAAACCTGCTGTGCGGGATGTCACTGACTGGAAGTATGCTGTCAGCAGTTTAGTCTTCATGGACTCAGGATAGAGGGTGTTCGGATTAAAGTATTCAAATGAGAGAATAAATATTGTCCCCGATACTATAAGGACTACTGTAAACAGGATTGCCATCTTTGTATGCGTGGAGACCCTCAGGACGCTCCTCTGCATATACTTATAAATATCACTTATGACCAGAAAACCGATGCCACCGGTTATGATAAGGGTGGTAATGACAATATTTACAACAATGTCGCCCCTGTAATCAATCAGATTGTTGGAAAAGAGGGAAAAACCTGCATTGTTAAAGGCAGATACTGCATGGAATATCCCGAAATATACTGCCCTGCCTGGTTCCATATCAGCGGCAAACCTGATTGAGAGAATGACCGCACCTATGGATTCAAATAATATTGTAACCTTCAAAACCCCTTTTGTAAACCTTATAAGCCCCTCAACACTTAAAACATTCAAAGCCTCCTGTAATACCAGTCTCTCCTTCAACCCTACCTTCTTGCCCACGACTATTGAAAGTATGGTGGCAGATGTCATATAGCCGAGCCCTCCCAGTTGGATAAGGAAAAGGACTGCTGCCTGACCAAATAGAGAAAGATCATTCGGTGTATCAAGTACGACGAGCCCTGTAACGCAGACTGCTGATGTGGAGGTAAATATTGCATCTACTATGGATATGCCGCTTTTTGCGGCAGATGATACGGGCAGCAGGAGTATGACTGTGCCGAACAATATTATGCCAAGAAACCCAAGTGCTATTATCTGCGATGGGGAAAGGTTGAACTTCATAGAAAAGCCTTTAAAGATTTGGATAATCTAGCATAGGAATAATATTATTGTCAATCAGTTGAACAGTTTTAAAATCCCTTGCCTTGACGACCTATTTCCTGTAGCATTTTAAAAAAGTGTATAAGGGGCAACTATGGGTATTTTTATCACATTTGAAGGGATTGAGGGGTGCGGGAAGACAACACAGGTCGTGTTACTGAAGGGGTATCTTGAAGCAAAGGGCTATAAGGTGATTACAACAAGAGAACCCGGCGGCACAGAACTAGGTGAAAAGATAAGACAGATATTATTAAACAGCAATTCAGAAAATATTACCTCATGGACAGAGATATTCCTGTACGAGGCATGCAGGGCACAGATAGTTAAAGAGATTATTAAGCCCGCCCTTGAGCACGGAAGGATAGTAATATGCGACAGATACATCGATTCTACTACTGCATATCAGGGTTATGGCAAGGGGCTTGACCTTGAATCTGTACACAGGATAAACAGCCTTGCTTCACAGGGTATAACACCTGATCTGACATTCGCTATTGACCTGAAACCCGAGGTTGGTCTCAAAAGGGCATGGGCAAGGATAAACAACATTAAGACAACGGAAAGAGAAGACAGGTTTGAAAGAGAGGGGATTGAGTTCCATAAGCAGGTAAGAGAAGGTTATTTAAAGATGGCTGAAAAAGAACCAGAAAGGATAAAGGTCGTAGACGGGGACAGGGATATAGACAGTATCCACAGGGAGATATGCGGAATAGTTGCAAAGAAATTAGAAACTGCTAAAGGATAAAACTTCTCTTATGCCATTTGCAGACATAATCGGCCATGAAAGGGAAATAGAGGTATTAAAGAGGGGTATCCTGAACAATAGGGTTCCTCATGCTTTTATTTTCGCAGGGCCGTCAGGTGTTGGCAAGAGGACGACTGCCGTCGCATTTGCAAAGGCTCTTAACTGCAACAGATTAAGCGGTGATTTCTGCGATGAATGTCCGGATTGTCTTGCAATAGACAACTCATTATTTGTTGATGTCTTTCTGATTGAACCCAAGGAACCTGAATATAAAGGCGGTGCAGTTGACCATGTCAGCGGCACAATAAGGGAAGAGGATATAACCTATATCCAGCAAAGACTCGGATACAGTTCTGATAAGGGGAACAAAAAGGTCTCTATAATTGATGGCGCTGACAAGATGAACAGATTTGCGCAGAATAAACTTTTAAAAACACTTGAAGAACCTCCCCTTAATTCTGTTATAATACTAATAAGCGCGCATTATACAAGCCTTATCCCTACTGTCCTTTCCAGGTGCCGCAGGATAAACTTCAGACCTGTAAGGAAGGACATTATTTCACAATATATATCTGACAGGCTGAACATCAGCAGTGGAGATGCTGATATCATTGCTTCACTGAGCAGCGGGAGTATCGGAACAGCGCTCGGGATGGACAGGGAATGGACGCTAAATGGCAGAAAACAACTCATAGAAAGATTTGAAAGGTTGTCTATTAAAAATGGGGATGATATACTCAGATTTGCAGAAGAGGTTTCAAAGGAAGAAGATATTGGAGATGCCCTTGAATTCCTGAAAATATGGTACAGGGATATAGCCCTGTACTTAAAAGGCATGGGGGATATGGTAATAAACCTTGATATGCTCCCTTTTATAAAAAAACATGCACAGGTTTTTTCATTCGAGAAGGTCTTCACTGGCTTTACCGCAATTATAGAGGCGCAAAAAGATATTGCACCGCCGCGGTATGCGAATAAACAACTTACTATGGACAACCTGTTTATGAAACTGTTAAGTCAGTCCCAAAAATAGACATTGATTTTTGGGGAAACCTGCAAGTTGGCTGCCAGACGAGACAGCGGACAATTTTTGAGACGAGCCGTATGTTCACCGAGAGGGACAGGCTACTTTTTTTGTAAAAAAGTTGCCTGTCCCTTTAGGAGCCCAGTTTGTAAAATGGCGAGGTTTTTAATCGCTATTTTACGGTCAGTGGAGGATATGATGATAAGTGTAGTTGGTGTCAGGTTTAAAAAGGCATGTAAGGTATATGACTTTCTGTCCAACAACCTTGAATTGAAGTTCGGGGACATGGTTGTTGTTGAAACAGAGCGGGGACTTGGCCTGGGCTGGGTTGCATACGGTCCTGTTGATAAAGATGAATCAACGTACAAAGAAGGGCTTAAAAAGGTTATCCGCAGGACTGATGAAAACGATATCGAGCGGCTCGAATTCAATAAAGAAAAGGAAATGGAGGCTTTCAATATATGCCTTGAAAAGGTTAAAAAATATAACCTTGAGATGAAACTGATTGGGGTTGAATACCTGTTTGACACGAGTAAGGCAATATTTTCTTTCATATCAGAAAACAGGGTTGATTTCAGGGAACTTGTAAAAGATCTGGCAAATGAATTTCATACCCGAATTGAGATGCGGCAGGTCGGTGTAAGGGATGAAACGAAAATACTCGGCGGCATAGGTCCGTGCGGGAGAGAACTCTGCTGCTCATCATTCCTTACAGAGTTTGAAACCGTAACTGTTAAGATGGCTAAAGAGCAGAATATAAACCTTAACCCTGCGAAGATATCAGGGGTATGCGGCAGACTCATGTGCTGCCTTTCATACGAGGCAGACAGCGATGCAGACAACCCGCCGCGGCATAATGTGTGCTGCCACCAGAATAATTATACGGGAAACCTTCCATCGCCAGCATAGGGATAAATAAATAAGATGCCAGCCAAGTCATTCTATGTGACAACACCAATTTATTATGTAAACGATGTCCCGCATATAGGACATGCCTATACAACTATAGCAGCGGATTGTATCGCAAGGCATAAGAGGCTGAAAGGTTATGATGTATATTTCCTGACTGGCACTGATGAACACGGGCAGAAGGTTGAAAAGAGCGCCAGGTCAGCGGGCTTAAAGCCAATAGAACTTGCAGATAGTGTGGTGGGGAGGTTTAAAAACCTTTGGCAGAAACTCAACATATCAAATGACGCATTTATAAGGACAACAGAAGATACACATAAAAAGGCTGTAAATTATATATGGGAAAAGATAAAGGCAAAAGGGGATATTTATCTTGGTGAATATGAAGACTGGTACTGCACACCATGCGAGTCTTTTTTCCCGGAAAAGCAGTTAATCGAAGGGAAATGCCCTGACTGCAAGAGATCTGTAGAGAAGATAAAAGAGATAAGTTACTTTTTCAGGATGTCAGGGTATCAGGACGCACTTTTAAGACACATCGAGGCTAACCCTGATTTTATCCAGCCCGATGCAAAAAGGAACGAGGTAGTTAATTTTATAAAAGAGGGGCTGCGAGACTTATCAATAAGCAGGACATCTTTTTCATGGGGCATACCTGTCCCGGATGACCCGAAGCATGTGATATATGTCTGGTTCGATGCGCTTATAAATTACCTCACAGCAATAGGTTATCCTGATGATATGGATAAATTCAACAAGTTCTGTCCTGCTGACCTCCATCTTGTAGGTAAGGATATTCTGAGGTTCCATACCGTTTACTGGCCTACATTTCTTTTATCCGCTGATTTGCCTCTGCCCAAAAAGGTCTTTGCACACGGGTGGTGGACAGTCGACGGGCAGAAGATGAGTAAATCTTTAGGCAATGTAGTTGACCCAAATGAGGTAATAGAAAGATATGGTGTTGACCAGTTCAGATATTTTTTGCTGCGGGAGGTGCCTTTTGGTCTTGACGGCGATTTCTCGAAAACAGCGCTTATAAATAGGATAAATGGAGATCTCGCAAATGATTTGGGCAACCTTCTCTCGCGGACAACTGCAATGGTCGTAAAATATCTTGACGGAGATATTATAAAACCTGATACATGGAACCCACAGGACGATTCTTTAAGGAATGTTCTGGAGGAATCTGTAAAGAATTTTGAAGCGGCAATGGACGAACTTGCATTCAGCAGGGCACTTACATCTGTCTGGACTGTATTGTCCCGCACAAACAAGTATGTTGATGAAATGGCGCCATGGACACTTGCAAGGGATGCCGGCAAGAGAGAAAGGCTGATACAGGTACTGTACAATGTATTGGAAATATTAAGGGTTATTGGTATAATATTACATTCCTTTATGCCGCAGACAGCAGAGAAGATATGGAAACAACTCGGCATTGAAAAATGTTTTTCAAACTTAACTTTTTCGGAAGAGGTTAAATGGGGCGGTCTGCACGGAGGGATAAAATTGACAAGGGGAGAGATACTCTTCCCAAAGGTGGAGGGTTTATAAAAAGGACAAGGGTAAGCATCGCATTTTTGGTTTTAGGTCTTTTTTATATTTCTGCGTGCACAAGGCATGAAGAGGCAAATGCACGGTCAAAAAATAATGGTGCAGTCAAGGTCTTCAAACCTGTTATCTCAATGGATAATGAGAGAAGGCTTCAGGAGGCTGTTGAAAACGGTTATCATGTCTGGAGAAAAAATGCAGTTGATGCTGCACACGCAGCGCTTGTAAATGAAGGGGTTAAT
The DNA here is from genome assembly GCA_001797495.1 of Deltaproteobacteria bacterium GWC2_42_11. Classification (GTDB taxonomy): domain Bacteria; phylum Desulfobacterota; class GWC2-55-46; order UBA9637; family GWC2-42-11; genus GWC2-42-11. The sequence goes on along the minus strand of MGPS01000006.1, from coordinate 44,970 downwards.
GTAACCATAAACGATTTAAAACTCTTATCAGAAAATGGGAAAGAGGCTGTAGTTACAGCACAGGATAAAAGGATGACACATTATAAAATCATTTGCCAAAGGCTTATAAAGCCTGACGGCATATGGACTGCTACAGAAATTGATATGGTCACGCTTAACGTGATGGAGGAAATGGAGGGTAAGAGTAATTAGTGACAGATAAAAAAACCATTTTAATAGATACACACGCGCACCTTGATGATGAGAGGTATGATAAAGACAGGGACGAGGTAATCAAAAGGGCAAAAGAGGCAGGCATTGAATATATCATTACAGTGGGCTGCCTTCGGGATAAGAATGATTTAGAAAGGGCGGTTGGACTTTCTGTCAAATATGATTTTATCCGTCCTGCCTTTGGTATCCATCCGCACGATGCAAAGGACGTTTCAGAGGATTCACTAAATATCCTCAGGGAAACCGCCATAAAATGCGACGTTGCAGCAATAGGCGAGACAGGGCTTGATTACCACTACGAACACTCTCCGAAAGACATTCAGAAAAATCTCTTTGTAAAGCAGATAAACATTGCAAGGGAATTAAAACTCCCCCTTATAATCCACAGCAGGGAAGCACAGAACGATACCCTCGATATAATGCAGAAAGAGAATGTAAGGGATATCGGCGGTGTGCTTCACTGCTTTTCAGGAAGTTATGAAATGGCAAAAAAATGCCTTGATATGGGCATGCACCTCTCTTTTACAGGTGTTGTTACCTTCCCAAAGGCAGTAAATATCCATGAAGTTGTCAAAAAGGTTCCTGTTGAGATGATGCTTGTTGAAACAGATTGTCCTTACCTTGCACCAGAGCCGCACAGGGGTAAGAGGAACGAACCTGCGTTTGTTGAGTTTGTTGCAAAGAGAATCGCAGAACTCAAAGGACTTTCATACAACGATGTTGCACGAATAACCACACTTAATGCAAAGAAGATATTCAGGATACAAGATAAACAGGAAACAAAGATTATTTACCCCATAAGGAATTCCCTTTACCTGAACATCACAAACCGATGCACGAATGTTTGCACATTCTGCGCAAAATTTGATGATTATACTGTCAAGGGGCATTATCTGAAACTTGGGGAAGAGCCTACATCTCAGGAGGTTCTTAATGAGGTCTTGCGAAGCGAACCATTAAAATATGATGAAATAGTCTTCTGCGGTTTCGGTGAACCGCTCATAAGGCTTAATGTTGTGAAAGAGGTCGGGCTGCTGCTCAAAAAAATGGGCTGTAAAATAAGGATAGATACAGACGGCATTGCAAACCTTGTACATGGGAAGAATGTCCTCCCTGAACTTATGTTCGTGGATGTAATCTCAGTCAGCATGAATGCACCAAATTCAGAAGTCTATCAGAAACTTGTCAAAACTCCATTCGGCGACAGGGCATTCCCTGCAATACTCTGGTTTTTAAAAGAGGCAAAGAAGTTTATCCCAAAGGTGGCTGCTACAGTTGTGGCAGTGCCGGGTTTAGACATTGAGGCATGCCGCAGACTGGCAGAAGATGAAATCGGCGTTGGATTCAGGGTGAGAGACTACAATGCGGTTGGGTAATATTTCAAGACCATCCCGATATATCGGATGTGAGATAAATTCTCAAAAAAAGGACTTATCAAAGGTTAAATTAAAATTCTGCCTCGCCTTCCCTGATGTTTACGATGTTGGGATGAGCCATCTCGGCATACAGATACTCTATCAGATTTTAAATGCCCATCCTGATATTGCCTGCGAAAGGGTCTATGCGCCATGGGCAGATATGGAGAGGATGCTCCGCTCTAAAAATATCCCTCTTTCAACACTTGAATCAAATATTCCTTTAAATAATCTGGACATACTGGGCTTTTCGCTCCAGTATGAACTCTCTTACACAAATATCCTGAATATGCTTGAACTGGGCGGCATACCCCTTTATTCAAAGGACAGGGATAAAAGATTCCCTGTTGTAATAGGCGGCGGTCCTGTAGTATTTAATCCCGAACCAGTAGCAGATTTCTTTGATGCATTTGTGCTCGGTGATGGTGAAGAGGTTGTCCTGAAAATTTCAGATACTGTCATTGAGTGGAAGGGGAAAGGGGAAAGGAAAGTGTCCCTGCTTGAGAGTCTTGCTCAAATTGAAGGTGTTTATGTGCCTTTGTTCTTTGAGCCCGAATATAACAGCAACGGGACATTCAGCAATATAAGACCTCTTATTCAGGGTTATAACAAAATAAAAAAAAACATAATACCTGATTTAAACAATACACCTCTGCCTGTTAAACCTGTTGTGCCTTTTACAAAGACAATCCATGACAGGTTCGCAGTAGAGATAACAAGGGGATGCACAAGGGGATGCAGGTTCTGTCAGGCAGGGATTATCTACAGACCTTCAAGGGAACGTACCCCTGAAAATATCCTGAAAATTGTTGAAGAGGGGCTAAAGAACACAGGCTATGACGAAGTCTCACTTCTATCATTAAGCGCCGGTGATTATTCCTGCATGGATTATCTGATGCTTGAATTGATGGGTAAATTATATGAAAAAAAAGTCGCTGTATCACTTCCATCTTTACGCGTCGGTACCCTTACGCCAGAACTCGCAGCAGAGATAAAAAGGGTACGAAAAACAGGATTTACACTTGCACCTGAGGCAGGCACAGAAAGGCTCCGGTGTGTAATAAATAAATTCACAAGCGAAGATAACCTTATAAAGGCAGTAGAGTTTATATTTGAGATGGGCTGGCGTTCAATAAAACTCTACTATATGATAGGACTTCCAACAGAAACCATAGATGATGTTAAGGCGATTGTGGAATTATCAGAAAGGGTTCTCAAGACAGGGAAAGGACTTGGTTTCAGACCTCAGGTAAATGTTGCTGTCTCTACATTCATACCAAAGCCTCACACACCGTTTCAGTGGGAAAAACAGATTACAGTATCTGAATGCAGGGAAAGACAGGCATTTCTGCGGAAGGAGTTAAAAAAAAGGAGACTTGAATTCAAATGGCATGACGCCAGTATGAGCCTTATGGAGGGCGTGTTCTCAAGGGGGGACAGAAGACTTGCACCTGTTATAAAGACTGCATTCGAGGCAGGATGCCGTTTTGACGGCTGGGGTGAGGAATTCAAATTTGGACTCTGGGAGATGGCATTTGAAAAGCACAATGTAAGTATAGACTCTTATACACGGGCGCGGGATTTCAAAGAACTATTTCCATGGGACCATCTTGATACAGGTGTTGAAAAAGACTTTCTTGTAAGCGAATATATGTTTTCTCTTTCAGGCAAGGAAACACCTGACTGTAAGCCTGTCCCAGCAGGTATTAAGCAGGGAACAGATAGATGCAGTGCATGCGGTGTGTGCGATTTTAAGGCAATTAAACCTGTCCCAGCAATCAAGTCTCTGGTTTCGAGACCCGAAACCCGAAACTCTAAACCCGAAACCCGAAACTCTTTATCTTCTAAGATACGACTCAAATTCTCCAAGACAGATAATATGAAATACCTTGGTCACCTTGAACTTATTTCAGTATTCTCAAGGGCAATCAGGCGGGCAGGTCTGCCGATAAAATATTCAAAAGGGTTCCATCCCCTTCCTGGGATTGTCTTCTTAAGCCCTCTGTCTGTTGGCATAGAGAGTCTGGCAGAGCAGGTTGATATTGAAATGGATAGATATATTAAACCTGAAGATGTAAAGATAAAGTTGCACGAAGAACTCCCGCATGGTATAAAAATAATTGACACCATAGAAATACCATTGAAACATCCTCGTTCTTTAAGTAAGACAGAAGAAAATATATATCTTGCGTTTATAAAGGATGCTGGTTTGACAGTACATGCATGCGAGGGCGCTATTGAATCTTTCATGAAAAGAGACAGGGCTGTGATACACCAGCAGCGTGGGGATAGAGAAAGGGAGGTTGACATCAGGGCGCTCGTAAAAGATATTAAATTATTTAAGGGTGGGGGATTTACAGAGGAAACATTGCCCGTGATTCAGTTGACTATTGCAGCAGGAGAAAAGGGGAGCGCAAAACCTCAAGAGGTTATAAGTCATGTGTTCAGTATATCAAAGGATGCAGCATCAGGTCTTAAAATTCTGAAGATAGGATAGCGCTATGCCGAGAAACAAAAACGAGATACTCATAAACTATAACCCGTTTGAAACAAGGGTCGCTCTCCTTGAGTCAGGAAGACTTGTGGAATTTTATGTTGAACGGGCAAAGGACAGGAGCATTGTCGGGAATATCTATAAAGGGAGGGTGGAAAAGGTACTGCCAGGTATACAGGCTGCATTTGTTAATATGGGCCTCGAACGGACAGCCTTCCTCCATGCAGCAGATGTGTACCACGGACTTGAGGACTTTGACGAATTCATAAAATCATCGGAAGAAGAAGAACCTGACACAGGTGCAAGACTTAAGACTGCAAGGAAAACCCCGATTCAGGATATAATTAAGGAAGGGCAGGAGATACTTGTCCAGATCGCAAAGGAACCGATTGGTGAAAAGGGCGCAAGGATAACATCTCATATATCTCTCCCAGGACGGCAGTTGGTCCTTATGCCAACTGATAACCGCATAGGCGTATCAAGGAGGATATCCAATGAAAAGGAGAGGAAGAGGCTTAAGGATATTGTATTGAATTTAAAGCCGCCTGACTGCGGCTTTATAATAAGGACTGCATGCGATGGAATGAAGGAACAGGATATAAGAAGAGATATGGAATATCTTGTAAAACTCTGGGACGATATCCTGAGACGTAAGGGAAAGACTTCAGCGCCTGCGCCACTGTATCATGACCTTGATATAACCATGAGGACAATACGAGACCAGTTCACATCAGATATAGACAAACTTATTATAGACTCCGAAGAAGAATACAAAAGGGCTTTGAGATTTGTAGAAGACTTCCTCCCTTATCTGAAACCGTATGTGGAATTCTATGATGGTGTTGAACCTTTATTTGATTCACGGGGCATTGAGGTCGAAATTTCAGCAGCACTTGAAAGGAAGGTGTGGCTTAAATCAGGCGGCTACATAATCATAGACCAGGCAGAGGCTCTTACTGCAATAGATGTGAATACAGGGAAATATGTTGGCAAAAAGACCCCTGAAGAAACTGTATTAAAGACAAATCTTGAGGCTGTAAAGGAGGTTGTATATCAACTGAGGCTCAGAAACATAGGCGGTATAATCGTCGTTGACTTTATAGATATGGAAAAAGAGGCTCACCGCGAAAAGGTTTATAATGCACTTAAAGAGGCATTAAAAGGTGATAGGGCAAGGACAAATATACTCAAAGTTTCTGAACTCGGGCTTGTTGAAATGACAAGGAAGCGCGTTAGGGATAATCTGTCAAAGGTACTCTGCAAACCCTGTCATTATTGTGAAGGGAGCGGCATCATAAAATCAGGCATAACAACTATAATGGCAATATACAGGGAACTTGTTAAAGAACTCCCGCGGATACGCAGAAGGAAGATATATGTGTATGTCAACCCTGTAATCGCAGGCCTCTTATACAGTGATGAATCAAAGGTCGTGGAAGAACTGGAGCAGAGGTTTAAGAAAAAGGTGTTTATTAAAACGGTCAGCAACTTCCATCAGGAACAATATGAGGTATCGTGATGCTTCCAGTTTGCAGTTTGCAGTTGGCAGTTTGCACAACTGCCAAATACCTACTGCCAACTGTCAATTGCCTACTGCCAACTACCTAGTACAAACGCATTAAACAAATTGACATCATGCGAACACAAGAAATGGCTTTAGACAAGGCGGACAACGAGGAAAACCGCAGGCATACTTTTGAGTATGTTGAGGATTTTCCGAGGACTCCAACGCAGTATAAAGACATTTATTGCGTTCGCATTAGTATTAGTCGCTGAACCTCATTATCACAGCCTCTGGTGAGACCAGATGTCTTGAAAATTCAAGTTCATTTGCAGATATGCCGAGTGCAAGACCAACCAGTTGTGAGAGATGGAGCACAGGCACTCCTAATTTTTGATGTGTCCTCTTTTCAGCCTCCCCCTGATATGAATCAAGGCTTATGTGGCAGAGCGGGCAAGGGCTCACAATGCACTGCGCACCGCTGTCCTTTGCCTCTTTAAGACGTTTACCTATCATGTCAACTGCAGTTGTCTGTGTTACAAGGACTATCTGGAACCCGCAGCATTTTGTCTTGCCTTCATTATGTGTGACATCAGCACCCAGTGCCTCAATCAATCTTTCAAGAGACGATGGTTTTTCAGGATCGTCAAAGCCTTCTGCATAAGATGGCCTTAAAATATGACAACCGTAATAAGGCGCCACCTTCATATCTTTCAGAGGCTTTTTAACCATCTTTTTTAGTTTTTTAAGTCCGTAGTCCTCAATAAGTGCGAATAGGAAATGTTTGACCCTGACATTCCCGCTGTATCTCAGACCTGCCTTTTTAAGCACATTGTTTATTTTCTCGAGGAGTTCAGGTTTTTCTTTTAAATCCCTATTCGCCCTGGACATGACCATAAAACATGTTGAGCATATCGTTATTATATCAAGGCTCATCTTCTCAGCCTGTGCAAATATCCTTGCATTCAGGGCAAGGGAGAGTTCATAGTTATAGTCTGTCATAAGACCTGCACCGCAGCAGTTTGCATCCTTCATTTCCTCAAGCCCGATGCCGAGTATTTGACAAACCTTCTTTGTTGTTGTGCTGTATTCCTTTGTTATGACCTGCGATGCACAGCCAGGATAGTATGCGTATCTCATTTCTCTTCCCTTTCCCTGTTTATTGCATGCAGGGACAAGTTTTCTTTTTCTATCTCATCGTAAATCTTTTTGACCTCATCAATCCCTTCTATTGTTCCAAACAGGCTTGGAAGCGGCATTTTACCGTGCAGTTCCATCTTAAGCCCGAGCGGTATCATGCCAATAGAACGCATAAATCCCAGTGTCCTGAATGTCATTGCCGCCTCATCCAGTTTCCCTGTCTTACGCACAGAATCAACCATTGCCTCCACATGCCGCACACCTGCGTTGTCTGTTATTCCCTTTTTTATTGCCTCTGACCTGAGATTCTCTATGGCAGTTAATGGTCTTACATCCTTCGGACAGACCTCTGTACATTCAATGCACCTGGAGCATGACCATATCCCATGTTCATCGCTTATCTTTGACAGCCGCCTGGTTTTGCCTTCCCGTATATCACCGATAAACCTCCATGCCTTTGTCAGTGCAGCAGGACCTAAAAATTCCCTGTCAGCATCCATCGTATTGCATGAAGAATAACAGCAGCCGCAAGCTATGCAGTTGCTTGCATCATCTGTCTTAAGCGCGTCTTCTTTTTTTATTATCCACCAGCCGTCTTTATCCTTCAGGTCTTTATCATCTTCTTTCGGGTTGAGGTAAGGTTCAATTTTATGTATCTTATGCCAGAAGGCATCAAAGTCAACAACAAGGTCTTTTATTACAGGCAGGCTTGAAAGGGATTCAATGATAACTGTAGAGTGTTTTTCAAATTCAGGGATAACCTGTGTCTTACAGGCAAGTTTCGGTGTGCCGTTTATCTTCACGGCGCATGAGCCGCATATAGCGCTCCTGCATGACCGCCTGAAAGAGAGCGTGCCGTCCTGTTCGTCCTTTATCTTATGCAGGGCATCCAGAACTGTTGTGCCAGCGCTGATATTTACATCATATGCCTGCAGAAACGGTTCATATCCGCTGCTGCCCATTGGGTCGTATCGGGAGATTTTAAGTTTAATCTTCATAAATTAACTACGGTTCTCTATAAACTTCTGCTGGTTCAGGTTTGTCCCGTCTAGAGAAAATTCTCTAACGGGGTTTGTAACCTGAAGCGAAAATTTAGGGATATATTAAATAAATCTGTCCCCTTTTGTTTCTTTTGTTATCTTATACTTGGGAACCCATACAAAGTGTAACTTTATGTCAAACCGACTATGTGAGGTTGTACGATAATGTTCCACCCATTTATTATACTGAAGTTTTCGCCTGAAAGGCGAGGGATTTTATATCCCATTGTGAGACATCAATACTTCCTCTCCATCGGCTTGTATTTTGTAACCACAACATCCTTATAATCAATTTTTATTTCATCGCCATCTTTACAAAACATGGTGTGTTTAAGCCAGTTGGTATCATCCCTTTCAGGAAAGTCAAGCCTGTAATGTGCTCCCCTGCTTTCTGTCCTGTTCATTGCGCCCTTTATTATGCATTCTGCGATGGCAAGTAAACTACCCAGTTCAATGGTCTCAATAAGTTCTGTATTGAAGACATCGCTTTTATCCTCAATATAAACACTTTTATACCGCCTTCTTAATTCTTTTAATTTATCAAGTGCTGTAGTGAGTCTTTCTTTTGTCCTGAATACGCCGACATTTTTTATCATGGTCTCTGCAAGTTCATCCCTTATTTTAGAAGCCCTCTCTCCTGTTGCCCTGTTCATTATTACAGAGACTGAATGTGCAGCCTCTTTTAAAGCACGGTCAGGGAAAACAGGGAGTTTGCTTTCCACAGCATATACTGATGCAGTATGTCCTGCCCTCCTCCCGCAGACAATAGCCTCAAGGAGTGAATTGCCGCCAAGTCTGTTTGCGCCATGGACGCTCACACACGCACATTCACCTGCTGCAAATAGTCCTTCTACCTCTGTCATGCCGTCTATATCTGTCTTTATGCCGCCCATTGAATAGTGGGCGCCGGGCTTTATGGGGATAGGCTCTTTTACAGGGTCAACACCTTCGAAATCCACAGCAAGGCTTCTTATCTGGGGAAGTCTCTCATCTATCTTTCCTCTGCCGAGGTGTCTTAAATCAAGGAGGACGCAGCCGTCCATGCCTCTTCCTTCTTCAATCTCTTTTTGCTCTGCCCTTGATACAACATCGCGGCTTGCAAGTTCAAGGGCATTAGGGGCATATTTTGACATAAACCTTTCACCAAGTGAATTTATCAGATAACCGCCTTCACCCCTTGCACCTTCAGTTACAAGGATACCTGTTGTCTTCAGGGTTGTTGGATGGAACTGGACAAACTCCATGTCCATAAGAGGCGCTCCTGCATCAAGTGCGAGTTTCATGCCATCCCCTGTATTTATGAGAGCGTTTGTTGAATTCTTATAGACCCTCCCGTAACCGCCTGCTGCAAGGATAACGGATTTTGCCTGAAGTCTGTGGATCTGCCCTGTATGGATATTCATGGCAATAATGCCGCGGCATTCATTATCCTCAACAACAATAGAAAGCACAAACCATTCCTCATAAATACCTATGCCGTGTTTTATAACCTGTTCATAAAGAACATGAAGAAGTGCATGACCTGTCCTGTCTGCTGCAAAACATGTCCGCGGAAAACCTGCGCCTCCAAAAGGCCTCTGTGCAATCCTGCCGTCTTCGCCCCTGCTGAATATGGCGCCCATTGAGTCAAGTTCAAGGATGTCTTTTGGCGCCTCCTCGCACATAATTTCTATTGCGTCCTGGTCTCCGAGATAATCGCTCCCCTTTACAGTATCAAATGCATGCGATTTCCATGAGTCGTCCTCACCTATTGCCGCATTTATGCCCCCCTGTGCTGCAACAGAATGGCTCCTGACAGGGTGCACCTTGCTCACGATGACTACATTCAAGCCATGCCTTGCTGCTTCAACAGCAGCGCGCATCCCCGCAAGACCTGCACCTATGATTATGACATCGTGGGTAACCAATGCATTACTCCGAAAATGCCCTTTTGGGGCTGCCTGCCCTGTCGGCAAACCGTTTGTGTGGGAGGCTTTTATGAGGATTTTTCTCTCTTAAGAGAGAAAAATGTTTGCAGGCGGGGCAGGCAGCCCCAAATGCCAACAAGATTTTTATCCCCCTTTGTGAAATAAGGCTCATGTGGTTTCCTCTCTTATCTGTCCGTCGCCGTAGATAATAAATTTCTGCGTTGTAAGTTCTTCAAGCCCCATTGGACCAAATGCATGTATCTTGGTAGTCGATATGCCTATCTCAGCGCCAAGTCCGAGTTGGAAACCATCGGAAAACCTTGTTGAGGCATTAACAAGTACAGTTGACGAATTTACCTCCCTCAGGAACCTCTGTGCATTGTTATAATCCCTTGTAATTATAGATTCTGTATGCAGAGAGCCGTATTTTGCAATGTGATTTATCGCATCGTCAACATCTCCTGCAACCTTTACAGCCAGAACAAGGTCAAGATATTCTGCATACCAGTCATTCTCTGCCGCTGGTTTTGCATATGGAAGAATCTTTACAGTATCTTCACACCCGCGAAGTTCGACACCCGCCTCCTGATACATCTTACCCATCCGTGGTAAAAATTCCTTTGCTATATTTTTATGAACAAGAAGTGTCTCCATTGCATTGCAGACCCCGGGTCTCTGTACCTTTGCATTAAAACAAACCTTTTCAGCCATTTCCATGTCAGCACTTTCATCAACGAATATGTGGCATACCCCTTTATAATGCTTTATAACAGGTATCCTGGAATTATTAACAACAAATCTTATAAGCCCCTCACCGCCTCTGGGGATAATAAGGTCAATATATTCATCCAGTTTCAGCATTTCAAGAACTGCATCCCTCTCTGTTATCGGCACCACCTGAATCGCAGCATCAGGGATACCCGCCTCTCTGCAGGCATCCTGCAGCACCTTTGCGATTGCAAGATTTGAGTTTATAGCCTCACTTCCGCCCCGAAGTATCACGGCATTGCCTGACTTGAGGCAGAGCGCCGCTGCATCAGCAGTGACATTAGGCCTTGCCTCGTAGATGATGCCTATAACGCCCAGTGGTATCCGCATCTTCCCCACAAGGAGGCTATTTGGTCTCCTCCACATCCGTGTAATCTCGCCGACAGGGTCGGGCAAAATGGCGACCTCCTTTATACCGTCAGCCATTGTTTTCAAGACCTTGTCTGTCACTGTGAGCCTGTCAACCATAGCCTTTGACATGCCTTTATCCCGTGCATTTGCAATATCTTTCTTGTTAGCATCTTTTATTGAATCCGCATTTTCTAAGAGTGCGGCAGCCATCCTGATAAGCGCTTTATTCTTTACCCCAGTATCTACTCTGGCTAGTTCCAGCGAGGCAAAACGGCTTGCCTTTGCAATATCAGACACTAACGTTTTTATATCCATATAACCCCCTACATCATCAAACACACCCCGCACCTTGTGCATCTTCCCACATTGCACGGCGGTGTTGTAATGTCTTTCAACGCCCGCTGGTATTCATCCCAAAGATACCTCTTTTTTATGCCGTGGTCAATGAAATCCCAGGGCAGCACCTCTTCAAACCTTTTCTCCCTGTTCACAAAAAAATCAGGCAGAGGTTCTGCCTTTCTGAAAGCCTCTCTCCACCCCTTGTAATGTGCTGTTATCAGTGTATCCCTCAACCGTCTGTCACCCATTGAAAGGTATGTTTGTGCATACCCTTCGCGCGGTGAAAGAAAATTTACCCTAATACCCTTAATAATTGCAAGACCTCTCTTTACTATTTTAAGTCTTTTCTGCAAAACACCAATACCAGCGTATGGAGACCACTGAAACGGCGTCCACGGCTTTGGGATAAAGGGGTTCACCTTTAAAGTTATCTCACCTTTTTTTATAATACCCCTTATTTTTTTAACCAGCAAGACAATCGCTTCTATATCGTAATCCGACTCGGTCGGCAGTCCTATCATAAAATATAGTTTTACCTTATTCATTCCTGCCTCTGATATTAAAGACGCTGCATTAAAAATCTCTTCATCAGAAATGCACTTGTTTATAACATCCCTCAACCTGTCAGAACCTGCCTCAGGTGCAAGGGTTATTGTCTTGTACCCGCTGCCTTTCAGGAGTAAAAGACATTCCTTATCTATAACATCAAGTCTGAGTGACGAAAGGGTAGCCTCACCACCAATGTCAATAACCTGTCTGCATACATCCTTAAGTCCGCTGTATTCTGATACAGCAGCGCCTACCAGTCCGACCTTCCCTGTCTTATCTATCCCTTTTATTACAGAATCCATAATAACTTCTTTACTCCTCTCGCGCGGAGGGAGATAGATAAACCCTGCTGCACAGAACCTGCAGCCCTTGCCGCACCCCCTGCTGACCTCTATAAGTTCAGTATTTCTAAACTCAGAATAAGGTGTAGTAATAACCGAGTGGATAGGATATTTGTTAATATCCTCCACCCTCCTCTTTTTTACCTTTTCAGGTGCATTATAAAGCGGTATGACTTTGTCTATCCTGTTATCAGGACAATAGGTAATATTGTAAAAGGCAGGTATATAAACACCTTCAATTGATGAAAGTTCTTTTTTTAGTTCCAACCTGTCTGTGTGACCCCATTTACAGGTTCTTATAATACCAAAGAGTTCCGATATTACATCTTCCCCTTCACCTATTACAAAGGCATCAAAGAAGTCCGCAATAGGTTCGGGGTTCAGGAATATAGCAGCGCCCCCTGCTATAAGTAATGGATTATTCCCCCCTCTGTGCGAGGAGAGGAATGGAATCCTGGCAAGTTCAAGTGTTTTTAAGATATTCAGATAGTCCTGTTCAAAAGATATGGAAAATGCAAGGACATCAAAATCTTGTAAAGGTCTTGCAGATTCAAGGGAAGAAACTGATATATTCGCATCAGGCAGAAATACCCTTTCACATACAACATAATCAAGGCTGTTCAGCCTCTCATATATTGTCTGAAATCCGAGGTTGCATATGCCGACATTATAGGTATTAGGGTAGACAAGCGCAACCTTTAACCTGTTGCCCCATGGCTTAAAAATAGTCCCTTTTTCTCTGGAGAGGAGTATCTCCCCCCTTTTCTTCAGGTTTTTAAAAGGTAAAATATGCTCCCCTGCAATTTCTATTCACTGGAAAATTAATCAGCCTGTCTTCTTATGAATGTCGGTACATCATAAACATCGTCTGCTGCCATGTTAAAACCGCCTCCCCTGTTCTGCTTCTGGCTCTCGACGCTGTTATGTTCAAACCTCTTCACAGATTCTATCTTCTTCCTTACAATCGCAGGAACCTCCATTTCCGTTATTGTGGCGGGTTCCACAAGAACAGGTCTCTTTATGCGCTCTTTATTGCTGCCGCACTCTTTACCAAAACCTGTTGCAATCACTGTAACCCTTATTTCATCACCCAGGTCCTCATCTATTACAGCGCCGCAGATAATATTGGCATCCTCGTGAGATTCCTCATATATAAGTGACGACGCCTCCTTTATTTCGTGCAGCGACATATCTGAAGAACCGGTAATATTTATCAGCACACCTTTTGCACCGCTTATTGATATATTTTCGAGCAGCGGGTTGGATATAGCCTTCCTGGCAGCCTCAACTGCCCTGTTCTCACCGCCGGCAGTACCTGATCCCATAAGCGCAAGCCCCATCTCTGCCATTATCGTCCTGACATCGGCAAAATCAACATTCTGAAGTCCGTGGACAGTTATAACATCCGATATCCCCCTTACAGCCTGATAGAGCACCTCGTCCGCCCTTTTAAATGCCTCCTGCAAAGAAGTGTTCTTGTTTGATACAGAAAGGAGCCTTTCATTAGGGATAGTGATAACAGTATCAACCCTGTCCTTCAGTTCCTTCAAACCCTCATCTGCAAACCTTAATCTCTGCCTTCCTTCATGCACAAAGGGTTTGGTCACAACTGCAACAGTCAGTGCCCCAATCTCTTTGGCAATCTCTGCAACCACAGGTGAACCGCCTGTTCCTGTCCCTTTACCCATACCTGCTGTTATAAATACCATGTCAGCCCCTTCTAGAACCTCTCTTAACCTGTCCCTGCTCTCAATTGTTGCATTTCTTCCAATATCAGGTCTTGCACCTGCACCAAGACCCCTTGTCAACTGGCTGCCGAGTTGAATCTTCACAGGCGCCTTTGATACAGAAAGCGCCTGCGCATCAGTATTTGCTGCTACAAACTCAACGCCCTCAAGTTCTGCATCTATCATAGTATTAACCGCATTTCCTCCTGCACCACCAATCCCTATAACCTTTATTACAGCCCTTTTGTTAAAACCCTCTTCTAACTGGAACATAGACACCTCCTTTTTTACTCGCTTTGCGAGAATTGTAAAATGGAAATTGTAAATTTTAAAATTTCCAATCTTCAATTTGCAATTTTCAATTCTTTAAAAGAACTCTCTCGTCCATTCCTTCATCCTGGAAAACAATTTGTTAAATGTGTTTTTATCCCCCCTTCCAAATTTATTTGGTGTTTGCATTAAGCGTTTTTTCCCATAAAGGACAAGCCCGACACCTGTTGAATACATCGGACTCTTCACAACATCCACAAGCCCGCCAATGCCTTCAGGCAGCCCCCTCCTTACAGGCATGTTAAAAACCTGCTCTCCAAGTTCAGCCACACCGTCCAGTGCGGCTGTCCCGCCTGTAAGCACGATACCTGAGGCTACTATATTGTCATAACCCGAATTACCTATCTCTGTATTTACGAGTTGAAAAAGTTCCTCTATCCTCGGCTCTATTACCTCTGCAAGTATTTGCCTTGATACAGTCCTCGGGTTCCGTCCGCCCACACTCGGCACATCTATCATATCGTCCTTCTGGACCATGGACACCATGGCACAACCGTACTTCTTCTTTATCTTCTCAGCCTCGCTGGATGGTGTACGGAGGCCTACTGCGATATCACCTGTGACCTGATTCCCCCCGAGAGATATTACTGCTGTATGCTTTATTGTGCCGTTATGATATATGGCAATATCTGTAGTCCCGCCGCCCACATCAATAAGTGCGACACCAAGGTCTTTTTCATCCTGACTCAGCACAGCCTCGCTGCTAGCTATCTGCTGCAATACTATATCAGCAACATCAAGTCCTGCCTTGTTTGCGCTCTTTATAATATTCTGTGCAGATGTAACAGCAGCAGTAACTATATGCACCTTGACTTCAAGCCTTACACCGCTCATCCCGAGCGGCTCTAGTATGCCGTCCTGTTCGTCTATTATGTATTCCTGGGGGAGTATATGTATAACTTCCCTGTCAGTTGGGATTACAACAGCCTGTGCTGCCTCTATGACCCGTGCTATGTCTGAATTTGTTACCTCCTTATCCTTGACTGCTATAACACCATGGCTGTTAAACCCTTTTATATGCCCCCCTGCTATACCTGTATATACTGTGTTTATCTCGCAGCCTGCCATAAGTTCAGCCTCTTCCACAGCCCTCTTGATGGACTGCACTGTAGTTTCAATATTTACAACAACACCTTTCCTTAAACCCCTTGAAGGATGGCTCCCTATACCGATAATCTCAATACCCCCGTCTTCCTTTAACTCACCCACAATAACACATATCTTTGTGGTGCCTATATCAAGTCCTACTATCAGATTGTCCCTCTTACCCATCTCTCATCACCCCCTTTCTTTCCCTGCTTAATACCCCTGCTTACTACCGCTTGGGCAGGCTCTGCAGGGGCAAGTTTAATACCATTTTTAACTTGATGCAGTCTTACAACAACCCTCTCCCCATAATTCAGGTCAATCGTTTCCACTGCTTGAGTGTTATTCCCCAATTCATTGATTACCCTGTCAAGCCTGTTAAGTTTCTCTTCAAAGTTATTATGCCCAATCTCAATCCTTGTACCGCTGTCCATTATATAGAGTGTCAGACCATAAACAGGGTCAATCTTTATCTCTGATAACCGGTCTATACTAAAATATATCTTCCCTGATATAAGGCTTATGAGGTCAATCGCACCAATAACAAGTTTTGATACCTCCTCATCACCTTCCAGTTCATCTTTTGAGATACCTGCTGATATAACAGGGAGGTCAACATCATCCTCTATTGAAACCCTTTTAAAGACCGAACCGCCGTCATCTATAAGATAGAGTGCATCCAGGTTTATAATCGCAAACGGTACCCTCTCCTTTATCTCAACCAATATCTTGTCAGGCATCCTCCTGCCCACCTTCACTGTTTTAATCCACGGGTGTCTCTCAACCCTTTCCCTTATTTCGTCTGCATCAACTGCTATAATGTTATCACCTGGAGTAATGCCCATAAGTTCCAGTACTTCACCTTTTGAAACACGCATAACACCATTTATGTTCACCTCTTTAATCTGCAGAAACGGGGCATTTAATAACTCGTTATAAAAAAACCTCCCTGCTGCAAATATTACTATAACAGATATGGTACCAAGCCCTGTCTTTAACACCCCTCTAACCCTCTGCGAAGATAGAACTTTTTTTACCCTCCGTATAAGCGGCTCCCTCCTCTTAAAGTTTTTTGCTTTCTTTTTTCTAATCATATTGCCCGCGCCCAGAGGTTTCTCTCCATCTTATCCCGTCAATAAGCATATACTCAACAAGTTGAGGGAAACTTATGCCTGCAAAATCTGCAGCCTTTGGTAAAAGACTCAACTCTGTCATGCCCGGAATTGTATTCACTTCAAGCACGTAAGGCTTATCATTGCAATCAAGCATCACATCAACCCTTGCTGCGCCACTGCACCCTATGGAATTATACGTCTCTATCGCTATCACCTTTATCTTCTCCTCCAGTTTCTTATTAAGGCAGGCAGGTAAAATGTATTCGGTCATACCCTTTGTATATTTTGACCTGTAGTCGTACAGTCCCTTCTTGGGTCTTATCTCTATAACAGGTAAAGGCTTCCCATTCAGGACACTCACAGTAAGTTCTCTTCCTGCAATAAATCTCTCTATAACAACCTTGCTGTCAAACCTTCTTGCTATATCTACTGCCTTTTTCAATAACCTTTTATTCTTTACTACTGTGACGCCTATTGTTGAACCCTCTCTCGCAGGTTTCACAACAACAGGAAGCAGCGGGAGGACATCCTTTACTCTCTCTTTACCCCTTACTACTGTAAATTCAGAGGTTGGTATATTATGAAAACAGAAAATCTCTTTTGCTGCTGCCTTATCAAAGGCAAGAGCACTCGCAAGCACACCCGAACCTGTATAAGGTATCCCCATCATCTTAAGAAGTCCCTGTATTGTACCATCCTCGCCATACCTGCCGTGAAGTGCAATAAACACAGCATCAATCTTTTTCTTTTCAATAATCCTTGCTATATCTCTGCCGACATCTATAGGTATTGCCTTGTATCCATTCTCTATAAGCGCATTATATACAGCGGTGCCTGAACGGATAGACACCTCCCTTTCAGAGGACATGCCCCCCATCAGCACACCTATGCGCCTTTTCTTTAAATTTGAAATTCGTAATTTGTAATTTGTAATTTTTCTAGTCCTCCCCCACAATCTTTATCTCTTCCTCCAACATGACGCCCTTTTCTTTAAGCACCTTATCCCTGATAATACCAAGCAACGTAATCACATCTGCTGCTTTAGCGCTGCCAAGGTTTACTATATAATTGGCATGTACATCCGATACCATAGCGCCGCCTATCCTTGTGCCCTTCAATCCTGCCTCATCTATGAGTTTGCCTGCAGACACACCGTTATTCCATCCTTCATGGTTAGGGTTTTTAAATATGCTCCCTGCACTTGGATAACACACAGACTGGGTCTCACCCCTTTTCTTTTTGAATTCTTTTATTCGTCTCTCTATATCTCTAGTATCATCTCTTTTAAACTTTAGATGCACACTTGTAATTATATGGTTTGACGGCAGTATGCACCCCCTGTATAAAAACCTCATGCCGTCCTTATTAATGAACTCCTTATTCCCCTTCATGTCCATCAAATCAATGCCTGTAACAACATCCTTTATCTCTTTGCCGTATGCACCTGTGTTCATTACTACCGCGCCGCCGATTGTGCCCGGTATCTGAACAGCAAATTCAAGTCCTGCAAGTCCCCTTTTCCTGCATTCGTTTACAATCTCAGAAAGTTTGACCCCTGCACCTGCTGTAACCTCGTCTTCACCTTTCCACTGCATATCCCTAAACCCATCTGAGAGGTTTATTACAACACCTCTTATCCCTCCATCCCTTACAAGGAGATTAGTGCCGCTGCCTATAAATAAAACAGGGAAATCCTTTAGTTGCACAAATGATAGTATCTCCCTTAAATCATCCTCGCCCTTTGGGAATACCATAACATCCGCAGGTCCGCCTATCCTAAAGGATGTATAGTCCTTCATCGGGACATCAAAGAGTATACGTCCCTTGAATCTGGGAAAAGGGAAACAGTTTTGAGTTTTTAGTTTTTGGTTTTTAGTTTTCAACTCATAACTCACAACTTAAAACTATTTAACAATTGACCCATGACCCCTGCCTTTTGTCCCATCTGCTTTAATATCTCCTCCCCTGTCTGCCATATATCACCTGCACCCATTATAATGACCATATCGCCTGACCTAACTATCTTTGCGAGATGTGCAGGCACATCCTTCTTATCAGGTATATATGTAACATCCCTGTGCCCATACCCCTTGATTCCATGAAACAGCGCCTCGCTTGAAACGCCTTCAATCTTTTCTTCACCGGCAGGATATATGTCTGTAAGTATCAGGACATCCGCATCATAAAATGCAGAAAGGAAGTCCTCATACAGGTCTTTTGTCCGTGTATACCTGTGAGGCTGGAATAGAGCGACAATCCTCTTCCCCCACCCGTCCTTTGCAGCCTTAAGTGTCGCCCTTATTTCAGCAGGGTGATGCCCGTAATCGTCAACAACTGTTATGTTATTGACAATACCTTTTATCTGGAACCTCCGTTCTACTCCGCTGAAACCAGCCAATGCATTCTTTACATCTTCAAAATTAAGTCCCAGTTCAATTGCCACAGCAATTGCTGCAAGTGAGTTGTAAATATTGTGAATACCGGGTATCCGTATTGTAACCCTCCCGAGAGATTCATGCCTGTTCCATACCTCAAAGGATGTCTCCATCCCTTTAAATTCTATACCCCTTGCATGACAGTCTGCCTGCGCAGTCAGTCCATAGGTAATATGTTTCCTCTCCACCCTGGATATGAGTGCCTGAACATTCGGATGGTCAAGGCACAGGACACAGCAGCCATAAAACGGAACCTTGTTTATAAAAGAGAGATATGCATTTTTTACCTCATCCATGTCTTTATAATAATCCATATGCTCAGGATCAATGTTTGTAACAACTGCAATTGTGGGAGATAGTTTCAAAAATGTACCGTCACTCTCATCAGCCTCTGCAACAAGGAATTCGCCTTTGCCAAGCCTCGCATTTGTCCCTATGCTGTTCAGCCTTCCGCCTATAACAACTGTCGGATCCATCCCTGAACTGCCCAGTATTGTTGCTATAATAGATGTGGTAGTTGTCTTGCCGTGTGTGCCGGCAATCGCTATCCCGTATTTCATGCGCATAAGTTCTGCCAACATCTCTGCCCGCGGTATAACAGGTACTGTCATCTCGTGTGCTGCCTCTATCTCAGGGTTATCTTCCTTCACAGCAGATGAATAGACAACTACATCAGCGCCGTTTATATTTTTCCCCCTGTGCGATATATGTATGACAGCGCCGAGTCTCTCAAGCCTCTTCGTTGCTTCAGATATCTTCATATCCGAACCTGTAACCCTGTAACCAAGGTTTATGAGCACCTCGGCAATCCCGCTCATCCCTATCCCGCCTATGCCGACAAAGTGTATATGTTTTATCTTCCCTTTATACATCCTTATTCTCAGTCTCTAGTCTTGAGTTAACTCTAAACCCGAAACTCTTAACTGCCTAATGCATAAATCTCTTCTGCTATAATACTCCCTGCATTTAGATTGCCGAGTTTCAAAGCCCTTTCTCCTATCTCCTGTAATTCATTTTTACTTTCATAGAGCCTTATAATGACCTCTGCAAGTTTTTCTCCTTTTATATCTTCCTGTCTCAACATTATTGCAGCGCCTTTATCTGACAAATACCTCGCATTAACCTCCTGGTGGTTATCTGACGCATACGGGTAAGGTATGAGTATGGACACCTTACCTATTGCTGTAATCTCTGCAATGCTTGTTGCTCCGCTTCTGCATATAACTATATCAGCCTTACTGTATGCCCCTGCCATATCATCAATGAATCTAAAAATTTGAAATTTGAAATTTGAAATTTGAAATTTATCATATACCTCCATTACCCTTTCATAATCCTCTTCGCCTGTCTGGTGTATAATGTGCAAATCAAACCTGTCTTTAAGATAATTAAGCGAGTCCAGAAATATTGAATTTATAGCCTTTGCCCCCTGACTTCCGCCGAATACAAGAATAGTTTTGCGTTCTGAGTTTTGAGTTTTGAGTTTTGAGATTTCTCGTATCTCCTTTCTGACAGGGTTTCCTGCGACCACGACCTTTTCAGTCCTGAAAAATCTGACGGTCTCAGGGAAGGCAAGGAATACTCTGTCAACATATTTGCCAAGGAACCTGTTTGTTGCACCTGGTAGTGTGTTCTGCTCAAGTATTGCTGTCCTTATCCCCATAACCTTCGCTGCAATTACAACTGGTCCTGAAGAGTAACCGCCTGTGCCTATCACAAAATCAGGCTTGAACTCCCTTATCATCCCCACTGAACTTATTGTCGCCAGACCTGCCTTTAAAAAAGAGAACGATTTATCAAATATACCCTTCCCCTTTATTCCATAGACCTCAAGTGTCCTGAGCGGAAAACCATATCTGGATAATACCTTCTCTTCCAGCCCCTTCTTGCTTCCTATAAACAATATGCTGCACTTTTCATCTTTATCCCTTAATGCCTCTGCCAGGGCAATTGCAGGGAACAAATGCCCCCCAGTGCCTCCACACGCAAGTATTACCCTCAATTAAGTCTCCTGACCTTTTATATAAATATTCAGAAGCATCCCTACACCTATCATATTTACAAGGAGGGATGTCCCCCCGTAACTGATAAAGGGCAGCGTCAACCCCTTTGTTGGCAGGAGTCCTGTTACAACAGCCATATTGACAACCGCCTGAAGAGAAACAAGGAGCGTCAGGCCTATTGCGAGATAAGTACCGTACAGGTCTGGCGCCCTTAATGAAATCCTTATTCCTGAAATGAGGAAAACAAGATACAGGAATATTATGGCGCCGATTCCTATAAGTCCCAGTTCCTCGCCTATAACAGAAAAGATAAAGTCTGTATGTGCCTCAGGCAGATAAAAGAGTTTCTGTTTACCCTCTCCGAGACCGGTACCCCATACCCCGCCCGCACCAAATGCAAGGAAAGACTGTATTATCTGAAAACCCTTGCCTGCAGGGTCTTCCCATGGGTTCAGAAAAACCATTATCCTATCCATCATGTAGCCCTTCTTTGTAACAATGATATATACAAAGGGTATTGCTGCCGCAAAAATGGACATAATGTGGCTTATCCTGACACCTGCAGCAAACATCATAATCAGTGCTATCGCGCCAAGTGACATTGTTGTCCCGAAGTCTCTCTCCATCAGCACCAGAAGCATTACGGCGCCTGTGACAACGATATGAGGCAGAAAACCTATTGAAAATATTTTTACCTTCTCCTTTTTTTTAGAAAGGGAGTATGCAAGGTATATAATCACAGAGAGTTTTGCAAACTCTGACGGCTGAAATGTAAAAGAACCTATCTTCAACCACCGCCTTGCACCGCCGACTGTATGCCCTATGCCGGGCATGAGAACAAGGATGAGCATGATTACGCTCAATATAAGGAGAGGGTATACAAACCTCCTGTAAGTCTGGTACGGAACCCGCATTGAGATCATAAACATCGTCAAAGCAATAATGCCGGACCAGAGGTGCTTTTTCATAAAGAAATACCCGTCGCCATATCTTTTTATTGCCATGATATATGTGGTCGAATAGGTCATCAAAACCCCTGTGGCGAATAAAAGAAGCGTTGAAATTATTAAAAGTTTATCTATCTCCCGTGCCTTTATCATGTTTAGAACCAGACATAAGACTTAAGACTTGAGTCTGGGGTCTTGAGCATAGTAGGATTGGTGAAGCGCATCCATCTGTTGTGTCCGCTTAAGATTGACACAACCTACTATACCTATGCCTCTACCTATATTTACAGCGCCTCAACCAATCTCCTGAAAACATCGCCTCTTTCTTTGTAATCCCGAAACATATCAAAACTGGAACATGCGGGCGAAAGCAATACAATGTCCCCTTTCTCTGCATTTTCGTATGCCTCCCTGACAGCATCTTCCATTGATGAAGCGATCAGGGGCTCTGTGCAGCCGCCAAGTGCAGACTTCATTTTGTCCCTTGCCTCACCTATCAAAATCAGGAGTTTTACCTTTTCCTTTACTAAGTCCCTTAATACCTTGTAATCACCACCCTTGTCCTTACCGCCTGCTATAAGTATGATGGGCGGTTCAAACCCTGCAAGGCTCTTCTGCAGCGCACCTATGTTCGTCCCCTTTGAATCGTCGTAGTATAAAACACCGTCTAACTCCCTTACAAACTCCACCCTGTGCGGGAGGGCGCTGAAATTATTCACACTATTCAGGATATTGTTGTCGTCAATCCCGCACTCCTTTGCAACTGCTATTACAGCCATTATGTTTTCTATATTATGTATGCCCTTTAATTTAAATTCGGCTGTTGGATAAACTGCACTGGAACCGTTTTTCGAATATACAATCTCTTTCCCTGTAAAATACACACCCCTTGAAAGCATCTTCCTGCTGCTAAACGGGATAACCCTTGCCTTAAACCCTGCCCCGTTGTCTTTAATCCATTCCCTTATAGCAGGGTCATCTATATTCACAACCGCGATATCCCCTTCACCCTGATTTCTGAAGATATTAAATTTTGCCTCCGCATATTCCTTAAAGTCTCTATACCTGTCCATATGGTCTTCCGTAATATTAAGCAGTACAGATATAAATGGCCTGAACCTCCTTATCCCCTCTAACTGGAAACTACTGACCTCTGCGACTGCATAGTCATAACTCTCATCTCCCATGGCATACTCAATAAGCGGCGTGCCTATGTTCCCGCCTACAAAAAGAGACTTGCCGGCATCCCGCAAAACCCTTCCAAGAAGCGCTGTTGTAGTGGTCTTCCCGTTTGTGCCTGTTACAGCAATGATTGGCGCATCTATAAAACTGTATGCGAGTTCTATCTCGCTCATAATATCTATGCCTGCCTTTCTTGCTTCATTTACAGGCTCTATGGTCATAGGCACACCCGGACTCATAACTATAAGATCTGCATCCATAAAAATCTCTTTCGGATGTCCGCCTGCTTCAACCCTGATGCCTTCACCCCGCCGAGCAGGGTCACCCATAACCTCCTGTATGCCCTTCAACTGACCTATTGGTTTTGAGTCCGTTACGGTAACGATTGCGCCTTTCTTTTTTAAAAACCTTACTATTGAAAGCCCTGTGCACGCAAAACCTACAATAAGAACCCGTTTGCCTTTCAGGTCATTTCGTTTTTCGCTTTTAGTTTTTTGCGTCTCATTCATCTCAGTTTGAGTGTACTTATTGCTATGAGTGAAAGTATTATTGAAATAATCCAGAACCTCACAATTATCCTGGGCTCAGGCCAGCCCTTTAGTTCAAAGTGGTGGTGTATTGGCGCCATCTTAAAAATCCTTTTACCGCTCATCTTATATGAACTTACCTGAAATATAACTGAGAGTGCCTCAACAACGAATATCCCGCCGACAAGCATAAGGAGTATCTCATGCTTTGTAATAACCGCCAGTGTGCCCAGCGCCCCGCCAAGCGCCAGTGAACCAACATCACCCATAAATACCTGTGCAGGATATGTATTGAACCAGAGAAAGCCAAGACTCGCGCCGACCATTGCACCTGCAAATATTGTCAGTTCCCCGCTTCTCGGCACATATAATATTTGCAAATAGTTTGCTATCTTTACATGACCCGACAGATATGCAAAAAGCATGTATGTTGCAGAGGCTATCATTACAGGACCTATGGCAAGCCCGTCCAGCCCGTCAGTAAGATTGACTGCATTTGATGCCCCGACTATTACGAGCATAACAAACGGCACATAGAGGAAACCAAGGTCAATCTTTACATCCTTGAAAAAAGGGACTGAGATATTGGTGTCAAAACCGCTCATATACAGAAATACTGCAACTATTAACGCTATAAAAAACTGCCATAACAACTTATATCTCGGCCAGAGACCTTCGCTGTTCTTTTTAACCAATTTTATATAATCATCAATAAATCCTATTGCCCCAAAACCAAGTGTTATAATTATAAGCAGCCAGACATAAAGATTTGTAAGGTTTGCCCACAACAGCGTCGGGATTACAACCGCAAAGATTATCAGCGTTCCCCCCATTGTCGGCGTGCCTTCTTTGCTTATATGATTCGGGGGGCCGTCCTTTCTTATGACCTGTCCAATCTGCATAAGAGAAAGTTTTCTTATAATGTAAGGGCCTAAAATAAAACTCAAGACAAGGGCGGTGATAACCGCATATATAGTCCTGAATGTAATATACTGGAATACATTAAAGACCGTATGATATGTATGCAATGGATATAACAGATGATACAGCATTCTATATCCTCCCTCCTGCCATCATCACCAGTTTCTCAACGACATCTTCCATACCTGCAGCCCTTGAACCCTTTACAAGCAGAATATCCCCGCTGCTGATTATATCTTTAATGCCCTCTACGGCATCTGACTTGTTACTTACAGCCATGATAGAATTACACCCCATCCCGACTTCAACAGCACCATCAGTAATGTCCCTGCTGAACTCACCAACTGCAAATAAAATGTCCAGTCCCAGCCTCCCTGCTATCCTGCCTATGTTCTTATGCCTGTCCCTGGATGCATCTCCGAGTTCAAGCATATCACCCAGTACTGCTATCCTCCTTCCCTTCATGTCAGCAAGGCTTCTCAGAGAAGATTCAACAGATGCCGGGTTTGCATTATATGTATCATCTATTACTGTAACACTATTATTGAGTCTTATAACCTCCATCCTGCCGTGCAGAGGCTTGAAGTCTCCAAGACCCCTGACTATATCTTCCTCTTCAGCGCCTACTGCCAGACTTGCTGCGATAGCACAGGCGACGTTTGAAAGGTTATGGAGCCCTTCTCCAACAATCCCTGCCTTTATATCCCTTCCTCTCACCCTGAATTGCGCATCCACTATCCCGTCCCTTTTTGAGTACCCTTTAAGGGATACAACTGCATCAGTTTCCAGGCTGAAGGTAATCTTTTTCTGCTTCACAGGTTCGGTAATCTTTACAATCCACGGGTCATCAATGTTTACTACAGCAATGCCGTCAGGTTTGAGTCCTGAAAATATTTCACCCTTTGCGTATGCCACCCCTTCAATATTTTTAAGGGTTTTAAGGTGTGCCTCACATATATTTGTAAGCACCGAAACATCTGGCATGCATATATTTACAAGTCTTGTCATTTCACCCCTTTCACTTATGCCGAGTTCAACAACTGCCGCATTATGCCTTTTGTCCAGCCCCAGCAGTGTAAGGGGCATGCCTATAAGATTATTCATGTTGCCCTCTGTCTTAATGATTGTGCGCGACACTCTCAGTATTGACGCTATCATCTCCTTTGTAGTAGTCTTGCCGCAGCTGCCGCTGACTGCAATGAGAGGCAGGGGATACATAATCCGCCAGTACCTTGCAAGTCTTCCAAGTGCTTCAAGCACATCATCTGTATAAACTACCGCTCCCTGCTTAAAACATGCAGGGACAGGCTGCCCCTCCGGTATTCCGGGTAATTGCAGAGGTGCGTTTACAACAATGGCAGAAGCGCCTTTTTTTAACGCAGCCCCTGCAAACCTGTTGCCGTCAAAATTTGGACCGGTAAGTGCAAAGAATATCTCACCCGGTTTTATTGTCCTTGAGTCAGTTGAAACACCTCTTATCTCAATATTCTCATCACCTGCGATAAGACTACCTTTAACCGCACTTACAACCTCTTTTATTGTCAGTTTAAACATTTCTGCTCCATGGCACGGATCGCCCTCTTCACCTCTTCAACATCATCAAATAGTATTTTACTATCCCCTGTAATCTGGCACTTCTCATGCCCTTTGCCTGCAATAACGACAAAGTCGTCTTTCCTTGCAATGTTTACAGCCTTTTCAATAGCCTCTCTCCTATCAGGGATTACTGCATAAAAACAGTGTTGAGTGTTGAGTGCTGAGTGCTGAGCAAATTCTTCAATTGAAACCTTTTTGACCCCTGTTTTTATCCCTTTTTCTATTTCCCTGATAATCTCAAGCGGGTCTTCGTTTCTCGGATTATCGGATGTAATGATTACAATATCGCTCAGCCTTGCCGCAACCTCACCCATAATCGGTCTTTTTCCTCTGTCCCTGTTTCCACCGCAGCCAAATACTGTTATAACCCTTGCCTTTGCCAGATTCCTTATTGTGGTGAGCAGCCTAAAAAGGGCATCACCTGTGTGTGCATAATCAACAACTGCATGGAATCCAGGTTTTGACGATATCCTTTCTACTCTTCCCGGTACACGATTGAGGCTTGCAACCCCCTTCTTAATAATATCTATACTTATTCCAAGACCTATCCCCGCACATGCTGCAGCCATTATATTCTGGAGGTTGTATTGCCCAAGCAACACTGACGAGATATGCATCCTGCCCATCGGTGTTGAAAGCACGGCATCAATACCACTGTCTGAAAATTTTACATCATCAGGATATACATCAGCCCCCTTATGCAGACTGTATTCTATCGTGTGTACAGATACATCCCTTTTGATACCCCCCCCCCAATCATCATCAATGTTTATTACAGCAAACGAACTGCCTTCTGAATACGGGAGAAATTCTTCAAACAGTCTTGCCTTGCTCCTGAAATAATCTCCCATGGTGCCGTGGTAATCAAGGTGTTCCTGTGTAAGGTTTGTAAATATGCCGCACAAGAAATTACACCCATCAACCCTCTTCTGCGAAAGGGCATGTGATGAAACTTCCATTATGCAGTGCGTTACTCCGCTTGAAGCCATATCTCTTAATATCTTCTGCAGGTCAGGCGCTTCAGGGGTTGTATGCGGCGCATCAAATACCATATTTATATACCTGTAGTTTATTGTGCCTATGACACCCGGCTTAAACCCTGCCTGCCTAAGTATTGACTCAATAAGATATGTTGTTGTTGTCTTCCCGTTCGTACCTGTAACACCTATAAGGACAAGTTCCTTTGAAGGGTCTCCAAAAAACCTGCATGCAAGTTTCGCCATAGACTCTCTTGCATCAGTAACAATGACCTGCGGTATGGTGGTGCCGCTGCCCATTTCCTCTGCCAGGATTGCAGCAGCGCCATTTCTTACCGCGTCGGGGATAAAACGACGGCCGTTTGTATCCCTGCCATGGAGTGCAGCAAACAGATATCCATCCTTCACCTCTCTGGAATCATATGCAATACCTTTGATATCCACCTCCATTTCCCATCCCTTCAGCGTATTCAACATCTGCCCTGAAGGCAGGACACCTATTAACTCCTTCAACTTCATATTACCTGAACCACACCTCACAGACAGCACCTGGGATAATTCTCACACCCGACATTGGGTCCTGATGAAATGCCCTCCCGCTCCCCACAACCCTTACCTCCAGCGGTATCTCCCTTGATATCTTCAATACCTGTCTTACAGTCTTGCCTGCCAGATCAGGCATTATATATGCGTTTCCGCCAGAAGAATGGTCATCGACTATCTCATCTCCCTGCTTAATACCCCTGCTTACTACTGCAGGGGCAATCTTTGCAGAGTCTGCCTCATACTCGATACCGGGGATAAGGCTGCTTGCTTTAACTACTCTCCCATTCACATAAACACCAAGATACGGGAGGCTCTGTCTTGCAATCTCTCTGAATACAGGTGCTGCAACCTGACCACCGTAAAACTCACCACGTGGCTCATCAATCAGAACAAGGATAGTGATTCTCGGGTTATCAGCCGGGACAAAACCGATAAATGAACTTATATACCTCCCCTCTGAATATCCGCCTGCTGAAAGGTCAGGCTTTTGCGCTGTTCCTGTCTTGCCGGCAACCTCAAAACCGTCTACCGCTGCTTTTACACCGGACCCGCCTTCTTTTATAACCTCTTTTAAAACCTCTGTAACCTTCACCGCTGTTTCTTCGCTTATAACACGTCTTCTGACTTCGGGATTAAATTCCTTTGCAACCTTACCATCCCTGTCAATAACACTTTTGACAACAATCGGTTTCATTAAATATCCCTTGTTTGCGATAGCAGAAAATGCAGTAACAAGTTGCATACCTGTAACAGACACCCCCTGACCGAAAGATATTGTGCCAAGCGTTACCTTTGACCATTTTTTAACATGCGGCATATTACCTGACGCTTCACCCGGCATATCTATCTCTGTCTTTGAGCCAAAACCAAACTCCTTAAGGTATCTGTAGAACTTCTCCTTCCCCAGTTTTTCGCCGATCTTTACTGCGCCTATATTGCTGGAATGTCTTATTATGTCTGTAACAGTCAGCCAGCCGTATCTTTTATTATGGGCATCGTGAATTGTTCTGTCACCAACCCTGTACACACCATCTTCACAAAAAAACCTGTCAGTTGGTGCAGCAATACCTTCTTCAAAAACTGCTGACAAAAGAAAAGACTTGAATGTTGAGCCTGGCTCAAATACATCTGCAACCCCTGTATTCCTCCAGAAGCGGGGACTGTATTCCCAGAACAAATTGGGGTTGAATACCGGGGAGACTGCCATTGCAAGGACTTCGCCTGTCCTGGGGTCCATAACTATTGCCACCCCTCCTTTTGCCCTTGTTGATGCAACAGCCCTGTTCAGTTCCTTCTCTGTTATAAACTGGATGACCTTATCAATCGTCAGGACAATATCCATGCCTCTCGCTGCAGCATCCCTGTCAATGTTATTCTTTATTATCGCCTCACCATGTGCATCCCGTTCATCTACTATCCTGTAAGCATTCCCCTTCAGGTAATCATCAAACCTGCGCTCCACCCCCTCAAGCCCGTTTGAGTCAATTCCTGCAAAACCAATAACATGGCTTGCGAGCTGCAGGTTAGGATAAAATCTTTTATTTTCCGTCAAAACACCTATCCCATCCAGGTTTAAACCCTTAAGTCTTTCTGCAGCATGGAAATCAACCTTCCTCTTTATCCACACAAACTGCCTGTTCCTGTTTATCTTTTCCATTAACTCCCTTCTGTCCATCGGGATAGCAGGGGCAAGGACATTAACAACCTCTCTCGGATTTTCTATACGTTCAGGTTGTGCATAAACAGAAACCGCGTCTGTGGAAACAGCCAGTTCTTTCATATTCCTGTCAAATATTGCGCCCCGTTTAGGAACAAGCGTAACCTCTTTAAAATACTGCCTTGATGCAATAGTTCTAAGTTTCTCCCGTTCCACAACCTGAAGTTGAAATGCACGTACAAAAACAACCA
Source organism: Deltaproteobacteria bacterium GWC2_42_11 (assembly GCA_001797495.1). Taxonomy (GTDB): domain Bacteria; phylum Desulfobacterota; class GWC2-55-46; order UBA9637; family GWC2-42-11; genus GWC2-42-11. The sequence goes on along the minus strand of MGPS01000006.1, from coordinate 15,612 downwards.
TGAACGCTGCAAAAAACAGCATGAGGACGGTAAATATACGAAACTTAAGCCATATATTGGATTCTTTCATCTTACCTTTATAATCTGTTCCTGACGCGGATATATAAGTCCAAGTTCCCCTTTTGCTATCTCCTCTATCCTCGACGGAGACTTAAGCGTCTCTACCTCTAATTTTAACCTCTCCGTTTCCCTTGCGAATTCCATTCTTTCCCTTTCAGCCCTTGATATTTCATAACCAATACTTACTGTCAGAAGTCTGCTCCACAGGTAAAATAATATAACCATCACTACTACCGTGACCACTGCAATTGCAGAGAATAAAAAGCCGGGGTCTTTAAAATCGCGCCTTTCCTTTATCCTCTGGTGGCTCAGTATTCCTGTAAATGAATTCTTTTTCAGCACAGCCTGCATGTCAACTCCAGTTGTAGAGTTCAGGGGTTTAGGAGTTGAGGGTTTAATTCCTTAACTCTTTAACTCTTCAACCCATTAACTCACCTGCTATATCCTCTCAGCAGCCCTCATCTTTGCGCTCCTTGCCCTCGGGTTACTCATGATCTCCGAGGGTGAAGGTATAACAGGCTTTTTTGTAATAATCCTTAAAACAGGTTTTTTACCACACCTGCATTCAGGGAAATCGAGCGGACAGATGCAGCCCCTTTCCAGTGCCCTGAACCTCTCTTTTACCACCCTATCTTCAAGTGAATGGAATGAAATGACAACAAACCTCCCCCCGCTTTTAATCAGATGGACACCATCGTCTATTGCCCTCTCAAGATTTCTGAGTTCATCATTTACAACTATACGGAGTGCCTGAAATGTCCGTGTGGCAGGATGTATATCCCTTGGATGGTATCTTGCAGGAATTGAAGAACATACAATGTCAGCAAGTTCTGTTGTAGTAGTAATCTGACCAACCTTCCTCCTTTTCACAATCGCCTTCGCTATCTTATTCGCCCATCTCTCTTCCCCATACTGTCTGAAAATATCCGCAAGTTCCTTCTCACGGAGTTTATTTACTATTTCCCTTGCTGTCCTGTCTTTACTCCTGTCCATCCTCATATCAAGAGGCCCCTCAAACCTGAAACTGAAACCCCTTTCAGGTTTTTCAAGATGATAAGAAGATACGCCAAGGTCAAGGACTATCCCGTTGACACCTGTTATGCCCATTTCTCCGAGTATGCCCTTTATGTCTGCAAAATTTCCTTTTACTGTTGTTACCCGTGAGATATAGTTTTTTAAATTCTCTCTTGCCTCATTTATTGCATCCTCATCATGGTCAATACCTATAACCCTGCCATCAGGTTCTGCTGCTTCCAGTATCCTTGCTGTATGCCCGCCGCCTCCCAGTGTCCCATCAATGTATAAACCTCCTGACTCACACTTCAGAAAATAAACGACTTCATCTGGCATTACAGGAGTGTGTTTGAAACCCATCTAAAGACCCATGCTTGCCAGCACACTGCTTATCTCATCAAAATTCTCCTGCGATCTTGCTATGACTGCATCCCATCTGGACTTGCTCCATATCTCAATCCTTTTCAACGCACCGACCATTACAACATCCTTATCCAGTTTTGCATAATCCCTTAATACCTGTGGAATGACTATCCTCCCGAGTTTATCTATTGCACATTCAGCAGCGCCTGAATAAAAAAATCTCAAAAACTGGGTAGCCTCTTTTTTCAGCATGGACAGGTTCGCTGCCTTCTGCTCAAATATTTCCCATTCAAGGAACGGATATGCTACAAGACAGCCATCAAAGTTAGTAATAATAAGCCTATCGTCGTATTTATCCTTCAATATCTCTCTGAACCTTGAAGGCACACTTATTCTTCCCTTCTTATCAATGGTATGCTCAAACCTGCCCTTAAACATTTTTAGCACCTCCATCCCACCCTATCTAACATTTATACCACCTTATACCACTTTATACCACTGTGCCTAAACTATATTCCCCTTTACAATTATTTGTCAAGAAATTTTTAAACTTTTTTGAATGTAAAAATTATCGGAGGTTCTGTTAATTTAGGACTGTTAATTTAGGACTTGAATAAATATTAGAGAGTGATATTATTTCCATAAAAAATGGTCCTTGTTATTGATATAGGCAACACAAGCATTGTGGTCGGTGTTTATGACAGGAGAGACTTGATCAGGCACTGGTGCATCAGCACAAAGAAAGGACGGACCGCAGATGAATACGGCATTGTGATGACTGACCTTTTTAATTTTGCTGGTATCAGACCACCTGATATAAAAGGCATTATAATCTCCTGTGTTGTCCCACCGCTCATTGATACATTCGTTGAAATGTCAGAAAGATATTTCGGACATAAACCTGTTATTGTGGGCCCAGGCATAAAAACAGGAATGCCTGTTATGACGGACAATCCTAAAGAAGTTGGTGCAGACAGGATTGTCAATGCAGTAGCAGCGTATGAGACTTATAAAAAAGCAATCATTGTAGTTGACTTCGGAACAGCGACAACTTTTGACTACATATCACCAAAAGGAGAATATATGGGTGGTGCGATAGCGCCCGGGATAGGGATATCCTGCGATGCACTCTTCCAGAGAACTGCAAAACTCCCCAGGGTTGAGATAACAAAACCAAAAAAACTGGTCGGGAAAAATACTATTGACAGCATGCAGTCAGGCATCTTCTATGGTTATGTCGGACTGGTAGATGGAGTAGTCCATAAGATGAAGCACGAGGTCGGGACAAACCCTTATGTTGTCGGGACAGGCGGCTTTGCGAATATTATAGCGCCTGAAAGCAGCAGCATAGATGAGGTGGATGAATCTCTCACACTAAAAGGGCTCTTACTTATTTACGAAAGGAATCTGTGAACAGATGGGAATGGACACTGCCGAGGAACACTTTAAGAACGGACTCTCTTTTCTTGCAAAAGATAACATTCCTGATGCGTTTGAGGCTTTCAGAAAGGCTTATGAATCCAACAGCAATACTGCAAGATATATTTCATATTACGGACTCTGTATCGCACTTTACACGGAAGATATTGAAACAGGTCTTGAACTCTGCACCCGTGCCATAAGGACAGAGTTTTTCAGGAGCGAATATTACCTTAACCTTGGAAAGGCATTTGTAAAGGCAGGGAAGAAACAGAGCGCCATAAACACATTCAGGAAAGGGTTAAGGATAGACAAAAAAAACGAGGGGATCAAAAAAGAACTTGAAAAGATGGGTATAAGGGCAAAACCTATAATCCCGTTCATGGCAAGGTCAAACCCTATAAACAAATACATCGGCATATTGTTCAGACGAATAATACCGAATATTTTAGGCAGGAAGAAAAGGGAGGAATCTGAACTATAAACTACACAGGAGGTGTGTATGGAAGTCCTGATGGATAAAAAAAGAAATGTTGCAATCATCGCACACAGCGGTGCAGGCAAGACAACCCTTGCAGAGGCAGTACTCTTCAATGCAAAGGCAACTGATAAATTAGGCAGAGTAGATGACGGTTCATCAATGCTTGATTTTGAGCCTGAGGAGATTAAAAGAAAGATAACCCTGTCTGCAAAAGTCCATCACTATGAATGGGACAAATATTCTGTGAATATTATTGATACACCCGGTTATTCTAATTTTATACCCGAAACAGAAAACTGCCTTACAGTAGTAGGCGGCGCTGTTGTCATACTCTCTGCAATCTCGGGTGTAAAGGTGCAGACAGAGGAGGTCTGGAGGTTTGCAAACGAATACGCTGTCTCAAGGATTGCATTTGTAAACAAGATGGATAAGGAATTTGCAAACTTCATAAGGGCTGTTGATGATATGGAAAAGGTGCTTAATGTAAAAGGCGTGCCTGTGCAGCTACCCATAGGGAGCAGCGAGGATTTTAAAGGGGTTATAGACCTCCTTCAGATGAAGGCGCTGGTATATAAAAATGATTTGTCAGGAAATTATGAAATAAAAGAGATACCAGGCGAACTCATGGCAGAGGCAAAAAGCATGCGTGAGCATATGATTGAGGCAATCGCTGAAACAGATGACGCTTTTACAGAAAAGTATTTAAACGGAGAAGAACTTACAATAGATGAAATTAAAACGGGTCTGAAGGAGGGCGCCCTCTCCAGAAGATTTGTGCCTGTACTCTGCGGCTCTGCATTTAAAAACATCGGCGTACAGCCTCTCATGGACATGATAGACCTCTGCCTCCCCTCACCGCTGGAAAAGGGTGTTGTGCGCGGTGTAATAAAGGGTAAAAATCCTGTAACAGGTGAGGAGGTCGAAAGACATCCTTCCTTTGAAGAACCGTTCTCAGCGTTTGTATTCAAAACAACCATTGACCCATTTACAGGGAAACTCAGCATCTTCCGCATATATTCAGGCAAGATTAAATCTGACTCTAGCATTCTTAATTCCACTAAAAATACAAAGGAAAAGATAAGCCACCTGTATCTGGTTATGGGTAAAAAACTTAAAGAGGTAAGTATAGCCGGTGCAGGTGATATTGTGGCTGTAAGTAAATTTAAAGAAACATCCACCGGCGACACCCTGTGCGATGAGGGGCATCCTGTGGTATTCCCCGGCATACCTGCTGTTAATGCAGTTCTTTCATACGCAATAGCGCCTAAAACAAAATCCGACGAAGACAAACTTCACCCTGCTATAATAAGACTTATGGACGAGGATACAACGTTAAAGTTCACAAGGGGCGATGAAACAAAAGAGTTTATCCTCTCTGGCGTGGGGCAGACACATCTCGAAATTGCTGTAGAAAGACTGAGAAGGAAATACGGTGTTGATGTGGTCCTGCAGACCCCGAAGGTGCCATACAAAGAAACCGTCCGCTCTTCTGTAAAGGTTCAGGGCAGATATAAGAAGCAGTCGGGCGGCAGGGGACAATACGGCGATGCATGGATTGAACTGTCACCGCTTCCACGCGGCAAAGGGTTTGAGTTTGCAGACAATATTGTAGGGGGGGTTATACCGCGGCAGTACATACCTGCCGTAGAAAAGGGTATTGTAGAAGCAATGCACGCAGGCGTCGTCGCAGGCTATCCTGTTGTTGATGTCAGGGCATCTCTGTACGATGGTTCATACCACTCTGTTGATTCATCTGAAATGGCTTTCAAGATAGCAGGGTCAATGGCTTTTAAAAAAGGTATGGAAATGGGGCATCCTGTATTGTTAGAGCCTATCATGTCTATGGAGATAACTGTGCCTGATGAAAACCTTGGAGATGCTATCGGTGACCTGAACTCCAGGCGTGGCAAGATCCACGGCGTTGAACCAAAGGCAAACAGCCATGCAATAAAGGCAGCAGCGCCCATGTCAGAGATGCTTAGTTATGCCTCTGATTTAAAAAGCATGACAGGGGACAGAGGGATGTTCACAATGGACTTTTCACACTACGAGGAGGTGCCGACACATCTGGCACAGAAGATAATAAATGCAGCGAAGGCAGCACGGGATGCACATGAGAAAAAATAAAAAACCTGATTGTTAAAGTTTGTAATTGGCAGTTTGCAGTTGCCAATTGTCAACTGCCAAAAAATGCAACTGCATTTTTTTGGGTAACCCATATCGGAGGTTTATTATGCCTGATGAGGATATAACAACTGTAAATCCAGAAGAGATAGCGGGGTTTGATAAAGACCTCGTGGAAGAAAAGGGGGAAGGTGCACAGAAACCCGAGACATCAGGTCTGTACAGCAGGGTACAGGAAATGTCTGTTGCAGAAAAGATAAAACTTGCGACCCTCGGGAATAAACAGGCAAGGGAAGTCCTGATAAAAGACTCAAACAAACTCGTTGCAATTGCTGTTATAAAAAACCCAAGGATCGGAGAGGATGAAATACTTAAGGTTATTAATTCAAGAAATATCTCTGACGAGATACTCCGCATAATTGCGAACAACAAGGAGTGGACAAGGAATTACAGTATCAAACTCGGACTGGTTGAAAACCCGAAAACACCTCTTGGCATTGCACTTAAACTTCTTGGTCATCTCGTAGAAAAGGACCTCCAGAAACTGTCCAAAAGCAAAAATGTATCAAACGTTCTTGCCACAACAGCAAGAAAGATGGTAACGCAAAAGGGGCGCCACTGAAAATCAGTTTTGAGTTATGAGTTTAGAGTTTTGAAGGTGTTGTCATTTGGCAGTTTCTATTGTCTTCAAGAACCTCACAAAATAGTCAACCCCCGACCATAATGTAAAGACAAGTGCAATCCATATCAGTATTAAGCCTACTGCGTGAAAATCAATATTAAAAAAAGGGTAGTGTATAATGAGTGCAATTACCGCTGCTATCTGGAATGTTGTCTTGTGCTTCCCAAGACTGCTCGCTGCGATAGTAATACCTTCTTTTGCCACGATTGCCCGAAGCCCTGTAACAGCAATCTCCCTCCCCACAATAAGACTTACCATCCACGCAGGCGCCCTTCCTGCAGATATCAGCATTATGAGAGATGTTATTATAAGCACTTTATCCGCAAGGGGGTCCAGAAATTTACCCAGCACAGTTGAAATATTCATCCGTCTTGCCAGATAACCGTCAAGCCAGTCTGTAAGCGCCGCAATGCTGAATATAACAGCAGCAAGTATGCTTGAGTATTTACCGGGGTTTATGAGCAGGATTATAAGTAATGGCGCTGCTGCAATCCTTGAAAGGGAAAGGATGTTTGGTATGTTCCATATGTCTTTTGACATCTCTGTAGAGGGTAACCGTAGTTATCTGTTTGCCACTTTAAGCGATGTATTTTCTGCATTCTTGTATGCCTTAAAATGCTGTAAAACCTTTCTGACATAGTCCTGTGTTTCCCTGTACGGCGGAATACCTTTATATTTCCGGACAGCCCCCTCGCCTGCATTATACGCTGCAAGCACAAGGAGCAGGTTTGATTTATACATCCCGATAAGTTTTTTCAGATACCTTACACCGCCGTCTATATTCTGTACAGGGTCAAATGCATTGTCAACACCCATATCACCTGCTGTGCCTGGCATAAGTTGCATAAGCCCCACTGCACCCTTATTAGAAACTATAGAAGGGTCAAAATCTGATTCTGCCCTTATTATAGCCTTGATCAGAAGGGGGTCAATACCGTGGATTTCTGCAGCCTTATATATAAGTTTGTCGTGCCCTCCAAGCGAAAGTTTCCTTGAATCAAAATGCTCCTCTTTTATCTTGACACGCCAGTTGTTATTGGATGTGGGGACATTGGAAAAATGTATTACACCCCTGTCGTCAGTATATGAATATATGTCTGCAAAAGCAGGCGATGGGTGATGGGTGATAGATGATAGGAAAAATCCGCAACCTATTACTAATAACACATAACCTATAACCTGTAACCCATAACCTGTCTTTTCAACCCATGTTTTTTCCACTTAAGAGTACCTTTCTGCGGTTGCCCACCCCGCTGGCAAACCGTTAAGAGAGAAAAATGTTTGCAAGCGGGGCAGGCAACCGCAAACGCTAATAAGATTTCCGCCCATCTCATTTATGAACTAAAGGCTCATGAGCGTTTTATAAACCCAAGTTTACACCAATTATCTTTTCCGGGCAAGTTTTTTATAGACTATATCCTTTGGCATGTCATATCCTGTCCAGAGTTTAAAACTGAGCGCTCCCTGTTCAACGAGCATCCCCAGACCGCTGTGCGTCCTTATACCGAGTTTATCGGCATTTCTGAGAAATTTTGTAATACGCGGTTTGTAGATTATATCTGATACAACTGCATTCGTTGAAACGGCTTTTAAAGGAACCTTTACCCCCCCCTTATCATTCATGCCCGCAGATGTCGTGTTTACGATGAGGTCAGCATCAGGGACATACCTCATAAGACTTTTCTCTTTAATGCCTGTTGCAATAATTTCTACATCCCTGAAAAGCGACCTGAATCCATCTGCAAGAGACATACCTCTTTCCACTGTTCTGTTTGCAATGACAATCCTGCATGCACCCCCCTTTGCAATCCCGGCTGCAATTGCCCTTGCTGCACCGCCGGCGCCGAGTATCAAAACATTTTTACCCTTCACATTAAAACCGAGTTCGCTCCCCAAAGATTTTATGTAGCCGCCGCCGTCTGTATTGTGTCCTATAAGTTTCCCCTTCCTGTTGACTATTGTATTCACAGCACCTATAAGTTTCGCATCGTTGGAAATTTCATCAAGGAATGGGATAATACTTTTTTTATGCGGTATGGTAATATTCACGCCGACAATATTTAATGCCCTTATTGCATTGACAGCATCTGCAAGGTTATCAGGCTTAACCTCAAACGGCATGTAAACCATATCCAGTCCCAGTGCCTCTATTGCTGTATTGTGCATAAGCGGCGAAAGCGTATGGCTTACAGGACAGCCAAATATGCCAAGCACCCTTGTAGTCCCGCTGATATTCATAAAAGACCTCTTGCCTTTTTAATATCCATTTTTATCTGCGATACAAGTTTATCAGGGTTTTTAAATTTAATTTCGTCCCTTATCCTTTTCACAAAATGTATCCGCAGGTTCTTCCCGTAGAGATTGCCGTTAAAATCAATTACATGCGCCTCTATATTTACAGAATCAATATCTCCGAATGTAGGGTTGGCGCCTATGCTGACAACAGCAGGAAGTATTTTGCCTTTTACTCTGCAATAGGCAGCATATACACCCCTTCCGGGTATCAGTTCATTCAACGTATATATGTTCGCTGTTGGGAAGCCAATCTCTTTACCGCGGTTTCTCCCCTTTATGACCTTCCCGGATATTGAAAACACCCACCCGAGCAAAGCCGATGCCTTTTTAACATCACCGTTTAAAATCAGCCCCCTTATCCTTGAACTGCTTACAATACCTCCTCCCTTTTTGAACGCAGGGATAACACCTGCTTTAAAGTTAAATTCTTTACCAAGTTCCTTTAAATAATCGACTGTCCCTTCCTTACCCCTGCCAAACAAATAATCATGTCCAACCCATACCTCTTTAACGCCAAGCCGCAGCAGCAATTCGTTCTTCACAAACTCCCCCGGGTGCTGGCTTGCAAACTCCCTTGTAAAATCAGCACACACCAGAAAATCAATATCAAACGAGCTCAGCAGTTCTATCTTGTCGTCAAATGTAGTTATAAGTGGAAGGCTCCTCTCGGGTGCAACGACCTTTACAGGGTGAGGTTCAAATGTATAAACTATGGAAGGGCATCCGCACATATTTGCCCGCGTTCTGACCTTTTTAAGTATCTGCTGATGCCCCAGGTGAACACCGTCAAAATTGCCCAACGTAAGGACAGATGACTTTATCCTTCTTCCGCTTTTTATAATCTTCATACTAAAACTTACCTGATTTCAATATCACGATACCCAGCCACAAACCAAGTACAGAGGCTAAAACAAAACCTAATATGCCAAAAAATGGCAGACCAAATATCGTTGGACCAGCCCCTAATGTCATAACAAGCGACGAACCTAAAATAAGCGATGAGATAATAATACCCGATGTTATTCTGTTAAATGAGCGGTCTATCTCGCCGATAAAGTTTTCAAGCCCCCTGTGCATAAAGTCTATTGTAAACCTGTCGTTCACCATCTTTTTGAATA
>MGPS01000006.1:0-6005 GCA_001797495.1 Deltaproteobacteria bacterium GWC2_42_11 | reverse complement strand
GCCTCTCTCTTCATCAATTCCTTTGCAAACCGTTCCCCTTCTTTGAGTATATCAATATCAGGATATAACAACCTCCCGAGCCCTTCAAGTTCAAATATGCATTTGTCGAGGAGGAGGAGGTCCCTCGGCATCCTTATCCTGTACCGTGATGAAATCCTTATATAATCCCTTACAATCTCACCAAGTCTTGCAAACTTAAACGGTCTGCCGAAATACCTGAGTAAAAGTTCCTGATATTCTCCCTTCAACCCTTCAATGTCTGTATCTTCAGAGATAAGTCCCATCTTTGAATAGATTGCTATAAGCCTGTCGCAGTCCCCGTCTATAAGTCCCACGAATATACCTTCGAGATTGCCCTTCATCTCCCTGCTCACCCTTCCGACAATACCGAAATCAACAAGAGCGACCCTTTCCTCTCCCAGGACAAAGATATTGCCTGAATGCAAATCACCGTGGAATATCCCGTGCTCAAATATTTGCTTGAAGAATGCACTTACTAGCAGGAGCGCTATCTTCTCCGTATCTATACCGGCAGCATTAAGTTTTTCAATATTATTAACCTTTATCCCTTCTATCCTCTCCAGTGTGAGAACCTTCTTTGCTGTCAATTCCCAGTAAACCTCCGGGATTACTATACGCTTATCGTCTGTAAAATTCTTCCTGAACTTCTCTATATAACTTGCCTCAAGGGTAAAATCCATCTCCCTCAATATAGTCTTTGAGAATTCGTCGACCATACCAACAGGGCCATAAAGCGAACTTTCGGGCATATATTTCACGACTTGCTTTGCAATATATCGTAATATTAAGATGTCCTGAAGTATTGTTTCCTGTATATCAGGCCTCTGCACCTTTATCACAACCTCGTCCCCGCTGGTTGTTACTGCATTGTGCACCTGCGCTATAGACGCTGCGGCAACCGGTTCTTTTTCAATGCCTTTAAAGAGCATATCTGCCTTCACATTAAATTCTTCTTCTATTGTCTTTACAACATCTTCATACGGGAATGGAGGGACATTATCCTGAAGTTTCAACAACTCCCTGATAAAGTCCTCGGAAAGCATATCAGGCCTGGTGCTGAGTATCTGACCGAGTTTTATAAAGGTTGGGCCAAGTTCTTCAAACGCTAGTCTTAAACGGACAGGGAATGGGAGAAACTCTTTTTTCTGGACCTTTCGCCCTATAAGCCTCTGCTGGAATGAAATAACCCTGTGCAGGTGTACCCTTTCAATCAACGGATAGAACCCATGCCTGATGAATACAGATAATATCTGGCGGAGCCTCTGTATGCCCTTGTATGTAAAATGGAATTTTAAAAGATGCATGCCTATCCTGCCGGAACAAGGTCTATCTGCCTTCTTCCAATATCAACATTCTGTATCTTTACCCTCACCTCATCGCCAATCCTAAACCTCTTCTTTGTCCTCTCTCCGATAAGGCTGTGCTGTTTCTCATTAAATATATAGTAACCATCCTGAAGGCTTGTAACATGAACAAGCCCTTCAACAAAATAGCCCTTAAGTTCAACAAAAAAACCGAATGATGTAACACCGGAAATAAAACCTTCAAATACTTCTCCAACCTTGTCCTTCATAAACTGCGCCTTTTTCAAATCCACCACCTCACGCTCTGCCTCCATTGCATTCCTTTCTGTCTTTGATGTATGCCCTGCCATGTCAGGAAGTACAGTTTTCCATCTCTCCTTTTCTTTATCTGAAAACCTTTTCTTAAGCGCTGTCTTTAAAAGCCTGTGAACTATTAAATCAGGATACCGCCTTATCGGAGATGTAAAATGCGTGTAATAATCAAACGCAAGCCCAAAATGCCCTGTGTTTTCTTCAGAATACCTTGCCTGTTTCATTGAACGGAGCAGGACATGGTTTATAAGTTTTTCTTCGGGCTTACCCTTAACGGCTTCAAGGAGCCTCTGAAGTATCTTCGGCTTTACCATTTCCTTTATATCAAGATTATACCCGAAATTTGAGATAAACTCCCTGAAAACAAGCATTTCATCTGCATCAGGCTCTTCGTGCACCCTGTATAAAAAGGGAAAGTTTGAAGAAGACATAAATACAGCGACTGATTGATTAGCCAGGAGCATGAATTCTTCAATCATCTGGTGTGCGATATTCCTCTCTGATTTTACAATATCCTCAATTCTCCCCTCTATATCAATAATAATCTCAGGTTCAGGCAGGTCAAAGTCAATACTCCCTTTTTTATTCCTCTGTTCTTTCAATTTCAAACAGAGTTCCTCCATGGCATTCAGGTCATCTATTATATGGGAATACCTACTTTTAAGAAGATTATCATTGTCAACAAGGATTGCCTTAACATTCGTATAGGTGAGCCTTTCTATACTCTTTATAACACTTTCATAAAACTCAAATTTTCTAATACCCCCATCCTTGTCAAATTCCATCTCAGCAGTAAATGCAAGCCTGTCAACATTCGGGTTCAGACTGCATATGCCGTTTGAGAGTTGCTCGGGGAGCATAGGGATGCACCTGCCAGGGAAATATACGCTCGTCCCCCTTGTAAATGCCTCTTTATCCAGATTGCTATTTTCCTTAACATAATGACTTACATCTGCTATTGATACCCAGAGCCTGCAGCCATTCCTGAGTTTCTCTATTGATACAGCATCATCAAAATCCTTTGCTGTTTCGCCATCTATTGTAAATGTGGTTATATTCCTTAAATCAACCCTCCCTTTAAATTCATGTTCTTCAACTGTTTGAGGGATTCTATTTGCATCACCAATAACTTCAGAAGGGAATATGTAAGGGAGATTATATTTCCTCGCAATCACTTCTATCTCAACATCAGGGTCTTCATAGTCACCAAGGACCTCAATAATCCTTCCAACAACAGGTGCGGAAAAATGCTTTACAGCGCCCCTATCCTGCCACTTCACCACCTCTGCAATAACAACATCCCCTTCCTGTGCCATACCTTTATCTCTTTCAGGTATAATACACACAGAGGTAAGCCTTTCATCCAGAGGCACAACAATATTAAAACCCTTCCCTTTTTCTAACCTGCCAACTATTGTCTTGTTAGTCCGCTCTAAAATCCTTATAACCCTCCCATCTCTCTTACCACCTCTCTTGAAACCTTCAACCCTTACTACAACCCTGTCTCTGTGCATTGCACCATTAAGCAGCCGCTGTTTTATAAACACATCCTCACCACCATCATCAGGTATAACAAAACCATAGCCGTCAGGATGGCATTCAATGGCGCCTGTAACAAGGTTCATCTTATGGGGGAGTCCATACCTGCCGCCCTTTATCTTAACTATACTGCCGTCACGGACTAAATCCGTAACAAGTTTTTTAAAACTTTCCCTTTCTTTTCTTACAATACCGAATGCCGCGCAGAGTTCCCTGAGGGAAAGCGGTCTGGGTGCAGTATCCTGCATAAATTTAAGGAGGGTATCTCTATCCATATTAAAAATGAAGGTAACACATAAAAGATACTGGGTCAATAAGTTAGGTTACTGATTTAATATAGATTTCAACTGCCTTACAGCATTATCCCTGTGCGTTGCAGACCAGTAGATTTTATTGCAGGAATGACAGAATTCAAATCTTTCCTCTGTCTCATAGACATACGGAGGGACTTTATCTTTTACAAACCCTTTCTTAATACCTTCAAGGGGTGTATTGCACAAAAGACAGCGGGTAAAAATATTTTTGAATGGCTCAAGTCTGAAATGCCCGATAACCTCTTTTAATTGCTTCTCGTAGTTATCACTGGTTACAAAAAAATGATTTTTTGCCTTACGCCTTTTTATGAGAAGTGTATCTCTTGTAAGGATAATCCTGTTTTCTTCAAGCGCCTTTTTGATGAGTTCATCGTCAGAAATCTTTTTGTAATACAAAACATCACAGCCAATCAAACGCATCCATATTGCGAGTCTGCCAAGCATGGAATCTGCAATAAAACGAAGCATATTTATTATATGTATCTATTCAGCCATTTGATAAAGCGAACACTGGCATTGACGATATAAGGGAAACCCCTTTGTTCCTGAGCGAAACTTAATATTTAAGGTTTGCAAAACTCAATATATCCTTTCAACTGCCCCTTTTTCTTCAATCAGTTCCGCCTTATATTCAGCAGGCTTTCTGCCAAAGCAAATGCCCAATGTCTCATAGAATGCGACAATATCTAAATCTACCAGCCTTTGCTTTATTACCTCTGCAGTTGGCTTATAATATATCTTTGTCCCCTTTACTTTTACAATAGTATTGCCGCCAAGCCCTTTTGTAAGCAGAACCACTGCTGCTGCGCCTGCCTCTCTGCCAAAGTTCACATCATATCCTGATGAATAACCTGAACGAATGAGATGCCCCGGCGTAACCTCCCTTATCTCAGGGATTTCATACACGCCCGGCACATACATCCCAACGCGTTTCATAAATCCCTTTGTATCAGGGTCTTTCTTTATGAGCGACTCCATTTGTTTTCTGACATATTTGCCTGCGCCTGAAAGTTTCTTATGCCCAAAGGCGTCTATTCCGGCGCTGTCATCTGTAATATGTTCGCCCTTTGCATCTGTTATGCCCTCTGATACAACAATTGTATATGTGCCTGCCTTTACATCGCTCCTTTCAACCCTTGCTGTAAAGACCTTTTTCATATGCTCATACACAATGTCAAAATCAACAGGTATCTCAGGGAGTAAGATGCAGTCAGCATCAGCGGCAACACCGCCCCTTAAAGCAGTATGCCCGACATATCTTCCAAACACCTCGAGCACAATCACGCGGTTATGAGTTATGCCTGTAGTTTTTAATTCCTTTAAAAATGTTGCAACCTTGTTAATCGCTGAATCGCCGCCAACGCTGTATGTCTGAAGGTCAAGGTCCATTGTCTTTGGCGCATGCACGGATGGAATACCCTGTGCTGCAAGGTCAACTATAACACTCCCTGAATCATCCCCGCCGCTTATGACAAGTGCATCAATATTATGCTTTTTAAGACCCTTTTTTATCCTTTCATACCTGTTTGGGTCTTCTATCTTTTTTATCTTAACCCTTGAATTCCCTGCCTCTGAGCCTGAAAGTTCAGCATGGATAAGGTCAAGCCTTTCGGCTGTTAAAACAGCAACCTTTTCAAAGTCAACAAGGTTGTATAAACCTGCATAACCATTAGGTATGATAACAGCCTCAATGCCCATTGCCCCTGCCATCTGCGCAGCGCCCTTGATTACTGCATTAAGTCCGCCGCAGTCCCCCCCGCTTGTTAAAATGCCAATCCTTTTGATAGCCATTAAAAAACCTCCTATTTGGCGCTGAAAAATGCCCATCTGCGACGTTGTCGCTTCGGCTTCTGCGCTCAACATACCAAAAAGTATGCCTCGCTTGAAACCTTGCTCCGCCTTGCATCTGGGTCATTTTTGAGCGCCACTAATACAAACGGATTAAATTTTTGGTTTTATATTGTTGTATTGGCTGTGTTCATATATGTCAAAATTCCGTGATAACATTTCATGCCGTCTGTCAAAGCGATTTGTTAGGCAGTTTTTGCCTCTATCTGCTCATAAGACAAAAAAGGAAGCCTTGCCTGCTCACGAGCATGCTCAATGGTCATAGCCACCAAATTACCCGCTGCATCTAAATCAATGTAAATATTCTCGCTTATATCTTTGGTTTCAGCAACTTCATGGTCAGAGAACTCAACCAGCGCTGTATCGGTATCTGAAAAATACTTTATCTTCATTTTTCCCCTACCCCCATTTTCAGATAACGGGTGCGGCACAGATGAAGCCCAGCCCTCTCATCTCTTATGACCATTCCCATTGTGAAAACTTGTCAAATTCATCACAAAATCCACCTTACCATCTAATAAATTGCATAGAGGTCCGGGTTTGAATCTTGCGTTTGTGCCGCTGTTATCTGCCCGTTATGGACAAGTATTTATAGAAGTTTCTTGAATTCTTCAATATTAAGTCCAGCATCTTTTACAATACCTGCCATTGTAAAGGCATCAACAGG
>MGPS01000005.1:33740-42980 GCA_001797495.1 Deltaproteobacteria bacterium GWC2_42_11 | reverse complement strand
ATTTGGCGCTAAGGTATTTATTGACGAATGGTTTGGCTTTGGCAGACAGAAGAATCTGACTGCAGGCAGGACTAGGAATAACTGGATTTTGAATATTGATGCAGACGAAAGGGTAACGTTTGAATTAAGGGAAGAAATAGAAGAGGCATTGAAGAGAAATGACTGTGCAGGTTATAAAACCCCCCGTAAAAATTTTTTTGGCGGCAGATGGATAAGACATTGCGGATGGTATCCTGACTATAATTTAAGGTTATACAGAAAGAATGCTGGTGGATTTAATGAAAGGGCTGTGCATGAGGCAGTTCAGGTTGATGGCAATGTTGGTTACCTGAAAAATCCGTTGGAGCATTATACATACAGGGATATAAGTGACTATCTGAAAAGGATGGACAGATATTCAACACTGGCAGCGGAAGAAATGTTTAAAAATGACAGGACTATTGGCAGTGCAGATTTGCTCCTGCGGCCTGTGTTTACTTTTTTAAAGATGTTTGTTTTGCAAAAGGGTTTTATGGATGGTTATGCAGGACTTATCCTCTCATGTCTTTATTCCTCATACACTTTTTCAAAGTATGCAAAACTGTGGGAGATGTTGAAAAGACCGTGATGCGTGTGCGCGATGCGTACTATATATAATATAATTTTCTCACGCATCACGTATAACGCACACGTATAACGGTATTTAAATTGACCGAATTTAAAGGTATAAAAAAAATCCTTATAATTAAACTCCGCCACATCGGTGATGTCCTCCTGATAATACCTGCAATAAGGGCATTAAAAGATACATTCCCCGATGCCAGTATATCGGTGCTTGTAAACGCAGGGACAGAGGATGTTCTGAAAGGAAATCCTTTAATAGGTGAACTGATTGTACTGGATAGGGGAGTAAAAATCCTTCCTGTCATTAAGCGATATGCCAAAGAGGTAGGTTTCCTGAAAACAATCAGGCAAAAAGGCTTTGATATGACAGTTGACTTAACAGGCGGTGACAGGGCAGCGATCATGTCCTTTGCATCAAGGGCAGGATACAGGCTTGGACGGGTGTTTAGAAAAGGCTTTATCGGCAAGAAATATATGTATACCCATTTATCCGCCGAGCCTGAGGGAAGAAAACACACTGTTTTACAAAATCTTGGGGTTGTGAAAGGATTTGGAATAAACACAGAGAACCTCTCTGTGGATTTCTATATTCCGGAAGAAGACAGGCTTTTCATTAAAAAGATACTTACACCTGATGCATCACGCATTACGTATAACGCAATCGTGCATGTCCATCCAACATCAAGGTGGCTTTTTAAGTGTTGGAAAGATGAGGCTATGGCAGAGGTGATAGTCTGGCTGCTTGAGCGGGGTGCGGCTGTAATTATTACTTCATCCCCTGATATTCGTGAAGTAGAAAAGGCAAGAACGATATTGTCTTTAGTTTCATCACGCATCACGCATCACGCATCACGGCTTATTGACCTATGCGGAAAGACAACAATAAAGCAACTTGGGGCAATATCAGAGGCATCTGATTTATTTTTTGGAGTTGATTCTGCACCAATGCATATTGCTGCAGCAGTCGGCACACCGGTTATTGCCCTTTTTGGTCCGTCTGGCGCATTTGACTGGGGACCATGGGACAATGCAGAGGGGCAGGGGGCAGGGGGCAGGGGGCAGGGGAATCCATATCCTAAAAAGAATGGCATTCAGAGATTTGGAAAACATACTGTTATCCAGAGGGATTGGGATTGCATACCATGCGGTGAAGATGGCTGTGAAGGGAGTAAGATAAGTGACTGCCTTGATGATATAAAGCCTGCTGAGGCAGTTGAGATAATAGAGAGACACCTGAAAAGATTATGAAAGAGACCCATTTAGCGGTTCTGAATATTTTAAAGAATAATACTGATAAAGGCTTTCTTCTTGATGCTGCAGGAGGGGATGGGGACTTCGCCTTAAGACTACGAGGCTTGGGCTACAAAGCAGTCTTGTGCGACCTCTATCTGCCGCGGGATATTATTGTTCCCTTTGTGCAGGCTGATATGAACAACTTGTTGCCATTTAAGGCAGATGGGTTTGATTTTATTACATGCATGGAGTCTCTCCAGTATCTTGAAAACCACAAACAGTTATTCAGGGAATTCACCCGGGTTTTGAAAGAAAACGGGAATCTGGTAGTAACAATGCCGAATATCCTTAACTGTGCCTCCCGTCTTTTTTTTCTGAGGGCGGGGTATTTCCCAAGCTTCAAGCCTTTTAGAAAGATAAAAGATGGGTGCGAGTGGGACAACATTATATATTCCCCGGTCTCTTTTATAGAGGTATTCCAGTGGCTGTCCTGCAATGGTTTTAAGATAGAGACAATTGAGGTATCAAGGTACAGGTACCGGGAATGGCTTTTGTTTTTATTATTGAGAGGCGCTTATAAACTGATTTCTGTTTTTAAAAGAAATAAGAGGGAAAATGTATTGCGTGATTTTTTATATTCAAAAGAACTCCTCCTCGGGGACCATCTTATCATTATAGCAAGGAAACTTCCCCCTGCTTAAAATCTGCAGGGACAGACCTTATAAGTTATGCCTCTCACAGTACTTCATACAGAGTCCTCAAAAGGATGGGGAGGACAGGAGAACAGGACATTAAAGGAGTCTATTGGTTTAAAGAGACTTGGTGCAAGGGTTATGATTGCCTGTCCGCATGACAGCAGATTGGCAGTGATAGGGGCTGATAACAATATTGAGATAAAGACAGTGGAAATGAAAAACAGCGTCTCTCCATCAGCCGTATTTTCTATTCTAAAGATAATAAAAGAAGAGGGTGTTGATATTGTCTGCACACACAGCGGCAAAGACAGTATGTTGGGTGCAATTGCAGGACGGCTTTCCAGAAGAAAACCGAAGATTGTAAGGACAAGACACCTTGCACTTCCTATTACATCTAAGATTACATATTCAGTTCTGCCTCATAGAGTTGTTACAGTCAGCGAATATGTAAGAAAGTATCTTGTTGAAGAAAAAGGGATACCGGCTGATAAGGTCATAAGCATTCCAACAGGTGTTGATATGGAAAGGTTTAATCCGGATACTGTAAAGGCAGTATCGCGTGAGGAACTGGGTGTCCCTTCTAATGCAATCCTTGTTGGGGCTATTGCAATCTTCAGAAGAAAGAAAGGACACCATACCCTGCTTGAGGCAATACCTGAGGTTTTGAATAGATTCCCCGAAACCATTTTCCTTTTTGCCGGGGACGGTCCGCAGAGAAAGAATATAGAGACAAGGATTTTAGAACTGGGTATATCCGATAATATAAGGCTCATTGGTTTAAGAAAAGATGTGCCTGAGGTCTTAAAGGCAATAGACCTGTTTGTCCTGCCGACTCTTCAGGAGGCATTAGGGACATCGTTTATAGAGGCAATGGCAATGGGAAAGCCTGTTATCGGGACAAGGGTCGGCGGTGTATCAGAGGCAGTTAAAGACGGGGTTTCAGGTATACTTGTTGAGCCTGAAAATCCAGATGCGCTTGCAAACGCGATAATCAGCCTGCTCGGGGACAGGGACAGGATGAAGGAGATAGGTATTGCGGGCAGGAAAATTGTGGCTGAAAATTACAGTGTAGAAGGCATGTCAAGGAAACTGTATGATTTTTATATGTCCATTGTGAAAGGGGGCAGGAGATGAGACCTGTTCCTGTTTTAATGCATCATCATATAAATCATCATAAAGGAGATATGGTTACCGTAACACCTGATGTCTTTGAGGGGCAGATGGAGTATCTTCATAAAAAGGGGTTTAGGACCTTAAAATGCGATGAACTATGCTCTTTTATTATGGGTGAGAAGATTTTTAAAAAGAAGGCCGTTCTTATTACATTTGATGACGGCTGGCTGGATAATTATATATATGCCTTCCCTATGCTTAAAAAATATAAAATAAATGCTGTGGTTTTTTTAATTACAGATAGGGTGGAGACGGCATCAAAGGGTCAAGGCGGGTACCCGTCCGAAGGATGGGTGGGGGTCAAGGGTCAAGAAGCGATAATGCCTAATCACAATGAATGCAAAAAACTTATAGCAAACGGACAGCATGAAAAGGTTGTTATTAACTGGGATATGGCAAAAGAAATGATGGATAGCGGACTTGTTGAGTTTTATTCCCATGCAAAGACACATGCAAGGTGTGATTTATTATCAGAAGATGAACTAAAAGAAGAACTCATAAAATCAAAAGAGATTATTGAGGAGAAACTTGGCAAACCATGTCCATATCTCTGCTGGCCTTACGGCAAATATAACGATGCCGCCTTAAACATTGCAAAGGGGATAGGTTATAAGGCAATATTTACTACTGACTACGGAGTTGCCAAAGCAGGCTCCAACCCATTTGCAGTCAAAAGGATAGTTGTTAAAGACAATGTTGCATGGTTTAAAAAAAGGATGCTATTATATATAAATCCCTTGCTTTCAGATATTTATCTCAAAATAAAAAAGAAATGAGAATACACCCTGCAGATTTTATATTGTATATTACAACACAGATTTTAAAATATTTAGATAGAAGGCAAACCGATTTAAAATATTTTGTTCCAGAGAAAGTCAAAAACATACTACTAGTCTCATCAACTGCAATAGGAGATACTCTTCTTTCAACCCCTGCAATAAGGGGTGTAAGGGAAAGATACCCAAAGGCAAAGATTATTGCCCACTTTAACATTAAGAATATGGAACTATTTGAAAACAATCCGCATATAGACGAAATAATCCCCTATTATGGGGGCTATAAAAAATTTTTCAAAACCATCAGAGAATTTAGAAGATGCAAATTTGACCTTGCCCTAATCTTTCACGGTAATGAGCCGCAGGCAACGCCCATGGCTTATCTTTCAGGGGCAAGATTTATTGTGAAGGTGCCAAATACAAGCGAGTACAGGTTTCTCTTATCAAACAAAAATCAGATTTACAAATGGGAAGATTTTCGACATGGAGTGGAACAGCGTTTTAAAGTAGCAGAGATAGTTGGTTGTGAGATTTCAGATAAAAAAATGGTTCTGCCTTATATGAAAGCAGGCGAATCGTTTATTGAAAAATTTTTGAAAGACAACGGTGTTCAAGACACCGATATAATCATAGGCTTTCAAGCAGGGGCATCCACTGTAAGCAGGATGTGGTTTCCTGACAGATTCGTTGAATTGGGGAAAAGACTTGTTGATTCCAAATCCGAAATAAGAATAATTATTACAGGCTCGCTTCAAGAATATAATTACTGCAAAGGCATTGCGCGTAATATAGGTGAAAAAGCGATTGTATCTGCAGGCAAGATTCCTCTAAAATATATGCCGTCATTAGTTAGGCGATTCAAATTGTTGACAACCGGAGATACGGGGATAATGCATATGGCGATTGCAGTCGGAACACC
This sequence comes from Deltaproteobacteria bacterium GWC2_42_11, assembly GCA_001797495.1. Classification (GTDB taxonomy): domain Bacteria; phylum Desulfobacterota; class GWC2-55-46; order UBA9637; family GWC2-42-11; genus GWC2-42-11. The sequence continues at coordinate 37,581 of MGPS01000005.1, read as the reverse complement.
GGTGGTAGCTCTTTTTGCTGTTTCTGATGCAAAAAGGTCTGGGCATTATTATGATATGGAAAAGCATGTTGTTATACAGAAAGAGAGGACATGTAATCCATGTGCAGGTAAGGCATGTGAATATCAAAAATGCATGGAAAGTATCAGCGTTAATGAGGTATTTGATGCCATTAAACAAACAGCATTCAAATCAATATAAAATTTTGAGAAAAGTCTTATTAGTCTATTCTTCAAAACCTCCAATCATGCAGTATCTTGCCTCTGTATTCAACCGCAAAGGGATTGCCGCGGAAATGGATGTATATCACGGATTACTATGAAAAAGAAAATTCTTATTCTTGATACTGGCAAAGAATGGGGCGGAGGGACAAACAGCCTTCTCGAACTTCTCAAGAGGATTGATAAAACCAAATACCATTTTACTGCCCTGTTTTACAACAACTACAAAAAAGGTGCTGATTCTGATATAAAATCAGAGATAGAAAAGCTCGGAATAGACTTCTTGCTTTTAGAGCAAAAAAAGCAGCCGGCTATCGCAAAGATACTAAAGGAACTATTCAGGACATTGTTTTTCTTCAGCAGACAACTCAAAAAATATATGGTATTCATTATCGATTACCAATTCAGAATCAAAAACAATGCAAAGAAAATTGCGCATACTTTAAAGGACTTAAAGATAGACCTCCTATATATGAACAACCAGCCGTCATCAAACCTTGAAGGCATTATTGCCTCAAAAATCACAGGCATCCCCGCATTACAGCACAGCAGAATAGAGACAAGGCTCAACCCCTTTGAGGTTAAGGCTGCCAACTTATGGCTTAAAAAAATGATATGCGTTTCTGAGGGTGTTAAGAATACATTCGTGAGGCAAGGCATTGATGCTAAAAAATGTGTAGTAGTGCATAACGGAATAGATCCTGAAACAAAACCGTCAATGCCTCCTCATGAAATAAGAAAAAAATGGGGAATATCAAAAGACGACATCCTTATAGGAACAGCCGGCTCTCTTATTAAAAGAAAGAGATTAAATGATTTGATTGAAGCAATATCTATAGCTGCAAACAAAACCGGCCATACTATTAAATGTATAATAATTGGTGAAGGACCAGAAAGAGAAAATTTAGTGGATTTGGTAAAGAGAGAAAATCTTCATAATAAAGTTATTTTTACAGGCTTTCAACTTGATGCTGTCTCGTATATAAATGCAATGGATATATTTGTCCTGACTTCTGAAAAAGAAGGGCTCCCGAGAGTTATACTTGAGTCAATGCTTATGGGGAAACCTGTTGTAGCCTCAAATGTGACAGGCCCGGCAGAGATTGTTGTTGATGGTGAGACAGGGTTTCTTGTCCCAGTACGGCATCCTGAAGTCTTTGCTGGTTGTGTTTTAAAATTAATTGAAGATCATGAATTAAGAGAACAGATGGGAGAAAAGGCAAGGAGACGGGTAATTGAAAATTTTTCTATTGAAAAATATGTCGCTGGAGTTGAGAATGTTTTTGAGGGAGTTTGATAGATAATGTTTGAGAAAGAAATGAAAAATCTACAAGACTCAATAACATGGAGCGAAGTTAAACTAAAGCGCGAAGAGCTAAAGTCTTTCTATCCTACCATTTTAAAAGCGCCCATAATTTATGGAACAAAAAAACAAATCATCCGTAATCTGTTGATTAATAAGACAAGAAAACAAAAGAAGATACTTGATATCGGCGCTGCCGATAGATTTGTCAAAGAGATTTGCTCAGATATAGACAATGAAATAGAATATAAAAGTATGGATATGGATCGGTCAAGATTTCACGATTACTATTCCCTTGATGAGATTCAAGAAAGGTTCGATATTATTTTACTTCTCGATGTAATAGAGCATTTACCATTGCCAGAAGGCAAAACATTGCTGCTTAAATGCAGTCATTTGCTTAACCCTGAGGGGGGAATTGTGATAACCATTCCGAACAATTGCCATCCGTCAGCTTTTTCAGGAGATTGTACTCACATCACATCATATCGATACCATGATTTAGGTGGATTGCTTCTATCTGCTGGATTCGAAGGACTTCAAATATTCAGAGTTTCTGCAAAAAGGAAACTAAAGCATCGACTGCTGGCGTTAATTTTAAAACCCATTCTGAAATTCCTTGACATAGATTTTGCTGCAGGTATTTTAATTACTGCAAAGAAAGCGACGCAATAAAAGCATGTTTTACATTCTACTGACATATTTAGTAAGCCCTGTATTATATCTGTTAGTTTTTTTCCGTCAGAGGGATGATGTCAAGAAAATCTTGGTAATTCAAACAGCAAAAATAGGGGATTTGATATGTTCGACGCCGGTTTTCAGGGAGATAAAGAAAAAATATCCTTGTGCAAGACTTTCAATAATAGTCAATCCCGTAACAGAAGAGCTATTGCAATATAATCCTTATGCCGATGAAACGATTGCAATAAAAACAGAAGACTACAAAGGTTTTTCCGGCAAGTTGCGGCTGGCGGAAAGGATTCGAAAAGAACGGTATGACATTGCGATATGTCTTAACCCAAATGTGCCATTTGCCATTGCATTATTCTGGGGTCTGATTCCAGAAAGACTTTCCGTTATGCCCAATTTTACCGGGGTTACATTCAGACTTGCATCGGTGTTTTTTACCTATCTTGAAAGACATGTCAGCGGCCAGTTGATTACAGAAACTTATGTGAAAATACTTAAGGCTATCGACATTGAAAGCGATAATATATCTAAAGAGGTTTATAAATCAAAAGAAGCCGATGCAAAAGCCCGACAGATTTTAGGATGTAGCGATAATCTTCTCATAGGCATAGCGGTAAGCAGCGGTAACAAGCTGAAAGAACTCGGCACTGAAAAAATAATCAGGCTTATCGACATGCTGCTTGATAATATGGATGCGAACATAATCCTTATCGGCTCGGAACAAGACAAAAAGATTGCAGACAGGATTTTTCATGTTGTCGTAAAAAAAGACAGCGTGATAAATGCCTCAGGGAGATTGAATCTATTTGAACTGCCGGCTCTTATAGAACGGTTATCTCTTTTTATCGGTGTGGATACAGGAATAACATATATGGCCGATGCGCTTTCTATTCCTATAATACATCTTGCCGGTCCGATTGATACATCAGAGCAACGGCCTGCCGGCAAGGGGGTTATTACCATTCAGAACAACCTTGCGTGCGCACCCTGCTCCTTTGTTTTCAAAACTATTCATACCTGCAAAATGAACACAAGAGAGTGCATACAATCAGAAGAGGTGCTGAGTAAAATACTGAAAGCAACAAGAGAAATTATTGCAGCAAAACGGCAATATGACAACCAATACGGCAACGATAAATAACAAAACAGCAGTTGTGTGGCTTGATCGGTCGATACTTTTTTCCTTCAGCATACTCGCTTTCATACTGCCTATTCACCACACCATAGCGATTCGTGAAATCGCTTTCTATACTGGGTTGCTCCTACTCATAGTCCGTTATCGTATAACAGGAGACTTTGCCTGGCGAAAGACCTCCTTTGAGATTCCTCTTTTTACCTTTTTCCTGGCAGCATTGGCATCACTTGCTACAGCGCATAATTTTCAGGTGAGCCTGGAAGAAATACAGAAGAATATACTCATCCCCGTGCTATATTTTTATACAATATATTTTGCCGTTAAAGACGAGAAATCAGGGTTGATTTTACTGCTATTCTTTTTCTTGGGGAACCTTGTATCCGCCCTTTATTCGTTTTATGAATTCAAGATGCTGGGAGGCTCGTTTTTATTTGCCGCAGGGTATCGGGCGGTGGGATTGAAAGGGTCGCCCGAAGTAAACGGCCTCTATCACA
>MGPS01000005.1:10937-33664 GCA_001797495.1 Deltaproteobacteria bacterium GWC2_42_11 | reverse complement strand
CGGATTGCAATTGCTCTTTATTGCGGGCTTGTTAGCCCTGAAAAAAAGATGGATAGCCAGCATAATCATTATCGCAGCTCTCATTCTGACCGGCTCTCTATATGTAGAGAAAAAGATGTTGAGGGATTTGCACACAGCTAATCTTCTTACCCTTCAGGATTTCCTCAAATTATCTCCAGACGAAATATATGCAAAATCGTCTGATGCCGCAGGGCAAAGATTTACCATGTGGAAGGTAGCTATTAGTCATATAGCGAAAAGTCCGTTTCATGCAAATGGCTTTGGACGGTTCAGCTTCGGTGAAATCGTGCGCACTGAAAAAAATAAGAATTTCATTATCTATCCTCACACCCATAACACGTTCATCGGGATAGCCTTCGAGCTCGGGCTGCAAGGACTTATTGTCTTCCTGTGGATGATTATTACATTCTTTGTTGTTGTATGGAGAAAGTGGTATGGAAGCACCAGCGGCTTTTCTCATTATTTTACTGCAGCGCTGCTCACGATGATGGTCGGCTATTGGTTTGCCAATTGCTTCGAGAACTTCGATGCCGATGATATCAAACTTTTGTTTATGATGCTCCTCGGTATCGGGATGGCGGTCTCGCATAGAATCCCCAAAGAGAAAGAGCTGCAGAATCTGAAACCAATGAAAAAAATCCTCTTCATCCGCCGTGACAATATAGGCGATTTAATCTGCACCACTCCTGCAATACATGCTGTAAGGGAGAAGTATCCTGATATAAAAATAGGAATACTTATAAATACCTATAATGCCGATGTTGTGGCAAACAATCCTGATACAGATGAAGTCTATATCTATGAGAAGGCGAAGCATACAGAATATAAAAACAGGTTTTCTGTATGGTTTTCAAATGCAAAACTGCTGCTGAAGGTACAAAAAGAAAGATACGATGTGGCAATAGCCTGCGGAAATTATTCCCCGCACCTTGCAAGGTATGCCTTTTTAACAGGCGCAAGGACGCGGATAGGCTATGCCCCAAGGGATAAGAAATCTTTTTACTATAATCTTCCTGTTGATGAACCAAAAGAAACTCTGCATGAGGTTGTTGCCTCATTTAAACTCCTTGAACCTCTCGGCATAGATGGCGAGCCTTCCAGCCTTGTTTTAAAACCATCTGCTGATGAAATGGAAAAGGTTTTTACAAACATTCTGGGACAGGCATCACGCCCCCGATACAAGCATTCGGGGGCAGGCATCACGCATCACGGTCTCATAGCAATGCATATAAGCAGCAGAAGAAAGGAAAACAGGTGGGGCGCTGAAAAATTTATTGAACTCGGCAATAAACTGGCAAAACTGTATAATGTAAAACCTATGATATTATGGTCACCGGGTGACAGCAAGAATTCTTACCACCCCGGCGATGATGAAACGGCTAAAGAGATAGAAGAAAAAATGGAGACAAAACCTTTCCTCTGTAGAACCACTAGACTAAGAGAGCTCATATCTGCATTGAGTATATGTAAATTGGTTATCTGTCTTGACGGTGGTGCAATGCATATTGCTGCTGCACTTGGTAAACCGATACTCACAATATGGGGGTCAACTGACAGGAGAAGATGGACACCGTGGAAGGCAGAAAGTATTATCCTCCAGAAAGGCAGAAATGCTGATGATGTGTGTGTAGAAGAGGCGCTGGCTGGATTTGATGAGTTATGGAGAAAATATCATGAATATTTAAAGACGCTCACTACTGGAGGTTGTAGTTGAACATAGGACTTATAAGAATGAAATATGCCCCGTATGGCGGGGCAGAGGTCTTTCTCTCAAGATTTATTGATGAACTTATTAAAAAGGGGCATACCTGCCATCTGTTTGCTGCAAAGTGGGATGAAAAATCAAAAATCAAAACTCAAAACTCAAAACTAATATGGCACAGGGTAAAAACATTTGGTCCATCGTTTTTCAAGATATGGTTTTTTGCATTTAATGCCTTTCTTGCTGTAAGAAAAACACCACTTGATGTAGTAATAAGTTTTGACAGGACACTATATCAGGATATCTACAGGGCAGGGGACGGCTGCCACAGGGAGTGGCTTTTTCAGAGGCAAAAGGCATGGAGCATAGAGCATAGAGCATGGGGCAGAAATACTATAAAAAAACTTATTACCTCGCTTAACCCATTGCATTTAACCATCCTTTATCTGGAAAAAAGACTTTTTAAAAGCAAAAAACTGAAATTTGTTGTTGCGAACTCAAGGCGCGGCAAGCAGGAGATAATCAGGCATTATAATTTGCCTGAGGAAAAGATTTATGTTATCTACAATGGTATTGATATAAACAGGTTTGACCTTAAAGAAAAAGAAAGGGTCAGGGCTTATTACAGAGAGAGGTTTGGCATATCTGCAGATGAAACCGTGCTCTTGTTTGTCGGTTCTGGTTTTGAGAGAAAGGGGCTTGAGTTTCTTATAAGGGCATTTGGTTTACTTAATGCAAGAGGATACGATAAGATAAAACTGCTCGTTGTCGGGAAGGGGAATGAAAAGAAATATTTGAAACTCGCAGGCAGACTCGGGATAAAAACGGATGTTATATTTACAGGGCATTTGAAAGATGTACTAAGGTGCTATTTTGCAGGCGATATATTTGTCCTCCCATCCATATACGAACCTTTCAGTAATGCCTGCCTTGAGGCGATGGCTGCAGGACTTCCTGTTGTAACATCAAGTATGAACGGGGCATCTGAGATACTAAATAATGGAAAGGATGGGATGGTGATTGAAGACCCTTTGAATCATCATGAAATAGCAGAAATGATAAAACCTCTCCTCGATTCAGACAAAAGAAATGAAATTGGTATGGCAGCAAGGAGAAGGGCAGAGAATTACACCATAGAAAACAATGTTGAAGGGTTTTTAAAATTGATAAATAGGATGGGGGTCGTATGAGAAAGATTATAAGTTTTAAAAAAGGGGTATCTATATTAAACAACTTTAAAAAGAGAAATGTCCTTGTGGTGGGGGACCTTATGCTTGACCATTTTATATGGGGAAGGGTATCAAGGATATCCCCTGAAGCGCCTGTGCCTGTGGTCAAGGTCATCTCAGAGAATGTAATGCTCGGCGGTGCTGCAAATGTTGTTAATAACATAAACTCACTTAACGGGAATGTTTTGGTATGCGGGGTTATAGGTAATGATGAAGGCGGCAGGTCTTTTGTCAGTGAGTTGAAGAAAAAAAATATCCCTGCCGACGGGTTGATCATTGACAAAAAGAGGACTACCATCATCAAAACAAGGATAATTGCACACCACCAGCAGGTTGTGAGGTTTGACAGGGAGGACGATGAGTCTGTAAACCTTGGTACAATGAAATCAATACTTGATTATGTGAGGAAAAAGATTAACTCGGTAGATGCACTCCTTGTCTCTGATTACGCAAAAGGTGTTGTGTCAGAAGAACTGTTTGATGAACTTGTAAGCCTTGCAAGGAAGAAAAGGAAGATAATAACGGTTGACCCCAAGGTAAGACATTTCGACTTCTATAAAAATGTAACCATTGTTACCCCCAATAATGATGAGGCATCCAGGGCATCCGGGGTTGAGATTAAGGATAATGCAAGCCTTCTGCGTGCAGGTGAGATACTGCTTAACAGGCTTGGGAGCGACGCCATGCTCATAACAAGGGGTGAACATGGGATGAGTTTGTTTGAAAAAGACGGAAGTATCACACACATACCTACAGTTGCAAAAGAGGTTTATGATGTAACAGGCGCCGGTGATACGGTTATAAGCGTGCTTGCACTTACCCTTGCAGCAGGCGCAACATTCAAAGAGGCAGCGGTTATATCAAACTTTGCAGCAGGCATTGTTGTTGGCAAGTTGGGAACTGCAACGGTTACGCCTAAAGAATTGAAGGATGCATTAAAAGAAGGATTGAAAAGATAGTTTTTTATTTGTTGCCTGCCCTACGTGCAAACCCGTTGCCTCTAAAAACCTCCCACCCAAACGGTTTGCCCTGCAGGACAGGCAACAAATAAATGCAAACTAATAACTTATTGCTGGCAACTATATTTTTTATGGACTTCCTTAAAAACCTAAATCCAAAACAGATTGAGGCTGTAAAAACAACAGACGGCGCTGTGCTTATACTTGCAGGCGCAGGAAGCGGCAAGACAAGGGCTTTAACTTGCAGGATTGCCTATCTAATCAAGGAAAAGGGTATAAAGCCTCATCAAATCCTTGCTGTCACATTTACAAACAAGGCTGCGCAGGAAATGAAGGAGCGTCTTGAAAAGATACTTGGGCAGGCAGCACAAAACCTCTGGCTTGGCACATTTCATTCAACAGGGCTTCGCATATTAAGGCAGGACGGCTGTTGCATTGGCTATGACTCTAATTTTGTTGTTTATGACGACAGCGACCAACTCTCTCTTGTAAAACTCTGCATGACAGAACTCGGCATAAACGAGAAGTCTATAAGCCCAAGGGCTGTCCTGTCCCACATAAATCAGGCAAAAAATGAGGTTATATCCTCGCAGGATTATGCCCTTTCTGCAAAGGATTTTTTCACAACAAGGACATCTGCTGTTTACACACTATATCAGGATAAACTTCGCGCTAACAGGGCGCTTGATTTTGGAGATTTGATTTCAGAGCCGATTAAACTTTTTAATCATTCGCAGGATGTCTTAACAAAATATCAGGACAGGTTTAGATATATACTGGTTGATGAGTATCAGGACACAAACCGCGCCCAGTATATCTTAATCAATCTTATTGCACAGAAACACAGAAACCTCTGCGTTGTCGGGGACGAAGACCAGTCCATCTACGGATGGAGGGGCGCTGACATAAGAAACATTTTAGACTTTGAAAAGGACTACCCTGATGTCCAGATTATAAAACTTGAGCAGAACTACCGCTCGACAAAAAATATCCTCCTTGCTGCAAATTCTGTGGTTGAAAAGAATGCAAACAGAATCGGCAAAACCCTCTGGACAGAGAACAAGGAAGGGGACTTGCCTGTATTTCAGATGGCAAGGGATGAACATCACGAGGCAATGATTGCAGCAAGCAGGATTGAAAACTTAAGACTCAACTCAAGATATTCCTACAAAGATTTTGCCATATTTTACCGCACAAATGCCCAGTCCCGAATATTTGAAGAGCATTTTATAAGAAGCGGCATGCCTTATACCATAGTAGGCGGTTTAAGATTCTATGAGAGAAAAGAAATAAAGGACAGCCTTGCATATTTAAAGGTTCTGGCAAACCCTGATGATTCCTTGAGTCTTATGCGTATAATCAATACGCCTGCCAGAGGGCTCGGCAAATCAACCATTGATAAGATTGCAGGTCTTGCAGCAGAAAAGGGCGTATCCATATTTGAATGTATTAAGGCGTTTGATGCTTCCCTCGCCCCTGCCTCTCCCCAATTGGGAGAGGTAGATTTTCTGATAAAACCTGCTCCCCTTCAAAAACTAATTGGGTTTGTATCATTATTCCAGCGGTTTAAAGGACTGCTGGACAAGACATCTGTACATGAGGCGGCAAAAGGTCTCCTTGAGGAGAGCGGTTATATAAGGTTCTGGGAAGCAGAAGATACAGACGAGGCAAAGGAAAGGGTTGAGAATATCCATGAACTCATATCAGCAATCAAGGATTTTGAGATGGCAAGGCGGGATGCAGCATTGTCCGATTTTCTAGACCATGTCGCTCTCATAAGCGATATAGATTCATTTGAAGACAAACATAACCGAATAACAATGATGACACTTCATTCTGCAAAGGGGCTTGAATTTCCTGTTGTGTTTATGGTTGGCATGGAGGAGGGACTTTTCCCGCATTCAAGGTCAATGAACTCTGAAAGAGAAGATGAACTTGAAGAGGAGAGGAGGCTCTGTTATGTCGGCATGACAAGGGCTATGCAGAAACTCTTTATGACTGCCGCAAGGGAGAGAACGATTTACGGCGATTCCCGTTTCCGGAGACAGTCAAGGTTTATAGATGAGATAAACCCTTCATATATAGAAATAGCAGAAGCAGAACCAAAACAAAAGGGTCAGGGCGGGTGCCCTCTGGGCAGGGTCACCCCGATTAGCGGGGTCAGGAGTCAAGAGGCAATGAATGAGGATGCACGATACAGGATACAGGAAACAAGATATACATCTGAAGAGAGCCATGCAGACCAGTATGAATATTCTGACGAGTCTGCACCAAGGGTCGGCATGAAGGTAAGGCATCCAAATTTTGGTGTCGGCATTGTAAAGGCAACCGAGGGGTTCGGACAAGACATGAAGGTAACTGTTGCATTTAAGAATACGGGGCAGAAAAAACTTTATTTAAGGCTTGCCGGACTTACCCCTATCTATCCCTAACTGTTTCATCTTCCTCCAGAGCGTTGTCCTGCTTATCTTAAGTTTGTCAGCACAGTTTTTAAGTTTCCAGTCTGACTCCTCCAGAAGCCGCAGTATTGTTTCCTTTTCAAGTGCTTCAAACGGGTTCTCAGTCTTTATAGCCTTTTCAACCAGGTCCTGCAATGGTTTCTGTATGTCTTTTGGAAAGTGTTCAGGCAATATAATATCCCCTGAACATCTTACAAATGCGTGTTCTATAATATGCTCGAGTTCCCTTATATTGCCAGGATAGTTATATTCCAGAAGGGTTTCCATTGCATCAGTAGATACATCGGTTATATTTTTACCCATCTGTCTGTTAAACTTACTGATAAAATGTGAAACGAGGAGTGGTATATCATCTTTTCTCTCTCTGAGTGGAGGCAGTACGATGGGCATGACCTTAAGGCGGTAATAAAGGTCTTCGCGGAACTTTCCCTCATCAACCATTGCCTTAAGATTTTTATTTGTCGCAGTGATAAGCCTCACATCAACCTTTATTGTCTTTGTACCGCCTACCTTCTCAAATTCAGACTCCTGCAGTACACGGAGCAGTTTTACCTGCGTATGCGGTGTTATATCACTGATTTCATCAAGGAAGATTGTCCCGCCGTCTGCAAGTTCAAACCTCCCCGCCTTATCAGCAATGGCGCCTGTAAATGCACCCTTTACATGACCGAAAAGTTCACTCTCAAGGATACCTTCTGCAAGCGCTGCACAGTTGATTTTTATAAAAGGTTTGTCTTTTCTAGGGCTTGCATGGTGGATAGCGTTTGCAATAAGTTCCTTGCCTGTCCCGCTCTCGCCCTCTATAAGCACAGTTGTCTTCGTGGGTGCAACCTCTTGGAGTAGTTCATATATCTCGTGGATTTTGTAGTTTTTCCCGATTATCCCTTCAAATGAGTATTTATCCCTCAACTCCTGCTTTAACTCCTTAAGTAGAGATATGTCCCTGAATATCTCAACGGCGCCTATGACATCATCCTTTTCGTCCCTCAGAAGTGCAGCGTTCACACTGAGTGTGACCGTCTTATCACCCTTGCCGATAAATACCTCTCTATTATGTATCACTTCACCTGTCTTAACTGCTGCAGCCATAAGGCAGCACAGTGAGCAATTGCTGTGGTGAATCACCTCCCTGCATATCTTCCCTTCCATATTTTCATCACCTGCGCGGCTGAAGAGTTCTTTAGCAGCGCTGTTCATATAAAGTATCCGCCTTGAATTGGATATTACAACAACCCCGTCTGTAAGGCTGTTTAGGATGGTGTCACTATTTATTATTACCTCTTTTGGTGCAATTTCTGGTCTTATCATTTTAAAACCCCCATTATCTTTATTAGCATAGACATATGCTATCTTAACATTCATGCCAAGTCAAGCAAATGTTTCATATATGAAATGTTTCAAAAATAAAATATGTATTTAACTTGTTGATTTTAAACATATTTAATCTTTCAAGATTATATTAGTTCAATTATGAAACATTTGCTTAAAGCATTATAACTCGCGCCTCCTTTTAAATTGCCCTTTAAAATCAATCAGTTAAGGTAGTATTGAAATCTGGCATAGATATTGAATATACAATTAATCAAACAGGTTAAAAAAGGAGGGATATAACATGAAGGCATTTGAGACACTAGTAAAGGCATTCGGGCTGGTAATTGGTCTTTTCCTGGTTATTGGATTAACATTAACAGTGTAACCCTACAAAACCATTTTACAAACCGTTCATAATCTGGTAAGTTTCTCGGCAGTATGATGGGATCAAGAAAGTTAAAGGAAAACATATTCTGGGTTGGGGCAGTTGATTGGGATAGACGGGTCTTTGATTCGCTTATACCCCTGCCGGATGGTACAAGTTACAATGCCTACCTGATTAAAGGAACAGACAAGACAGCCCTGGTAGATACTGTTGACCCCAGCATGGTCAGTATCCTGATGTCACACCTCAAGGATGTTGACAGCATAGACTTTATCATATCCAATCACGCAGAACAGGACCACTCCGGCGCTATCCCTCATATTCTTGAAAGATACAAAGATGCAAGGGTAATAACAACACCAAAAGGAAAGGGGTTGCTTGCAGAACACCTCCATCTTGATAATGAAAGGATAATCACGGTCAATGACAGAGAAACCCTCTCGCTTGGAGATAAGACACTTGAGTTTATCCATACACCGTGGGTCCACTGGCCAGAGACCATGGTTACCTATCTAAGAGAGGACAGGATACTATTCAGTTGTGACCTCTTTGGCTCACATCTGGCAGTCTCTGATTTATTTTATCACGAAGAATGGAAGGTATGCGAGGCGGCGAAGAGATATTATGCAGAGGTCATGATGCCGTTCAGGACGACCATTAGAAAACATATTGAGAAGATCAAAGAATACAAAATAGATATGATTGCCCCGAGTCATGGACCAATACATAAATGTCCTGACTGCATTATCCAGTCTCATGCAGAATGGGTTTCTGACAGCGTCAGCAATAAGGTAGTCCTTCCATATGTATCAATGCATGGAAGCACCCAGTTGATGGTTGACTACCTTACCGAATCTCTTTCACTAAACGGAATTACTGTGGAGCGCTTCAACCTTGTTACAACCGATATAGGCAAGTTAGCAATGGCACTTGTGGATGCGGCAACAATTGTAATAGGCACACCAACCGTACTTATAGGGGCTCACCCCCTTGCTGTATATGCATCTTTCCTGTCGAATGCCTTAAGACCAAAACTGAGATTTGCATCCATAATAGGTTCATTTGGCTGGGGTGGAAAGGCTGCTGAACAAATTACAGGATTACTTTCAGACCTGAAACTTGAGATACTCAAACCGGTCATTGTAAAGGGTAAACCAAAATACGAAGGCTACAGGGAACTGGACAGGTTAGCCAGCGAAATAGCGAACAAGCACAAAGAGCAAGGCATAAGTTAATAACCCCAACGTTTATCCCCTTTTAAAACCTGATAAAAATAATTCTGACAATGGCATCAATATCACTGTATCACCCAAAAATAGACATTGATTTTTGGGGAAACCTGCAAGTTGCCTGCCAGATGAGGCAGCGGACAATTTTTACGACGAGCCGTATGTTCACCGAGAGGGACAGGCTACTTTTTTTGTAAAAAAGTTGCCTGTCCCTTTAGGAGCCAGGTTTGTAAAATAGCGAGGTTTTTAATCGCTATTTTACGGTATCAATATATTCTTGACAAGTTTGCAGGGGTGTTGATAGCATTCAAGCCTTAAAAATGTCCATTTGATTGATAAGGGGGATTTGTGGCAGAGGTAGTGCCTTTCAGGGGATACCTATATAATCATGAAAAGGTCAAAGATATATCAAATGTTATGGCGCCGCCATATGATGTCATTTCACCCCAGTTTCAGGAAACACTGTACCAGAGGCATATAAATAATGTTGTCAGGCTTATCCTTGGCAAAACCCATCCTGATGATACACCCGAAAGTGACAGGTATTCAAGGGCTGCCAGAGATTTCAGAGACTGGATAAATCAGGAAATCCTTATAAAAGGCAGAATGCCTGCTGTCTATTATTATACCCAGACATACAGGTTGAAGGACGGCGCTCAAAGAACCAGAAAAGGTTTTATAGCGCTGGCAAAACTTGAGACATTTGATTCAGGTAAAATACACCCTCACGAGAGGACGCTCGCAGGTCCAAAGGCAGACAGGCTAAATCTTATGAAGGCATGCAAGGCTAATTTCAGCTGTATATTTTCACTATATTCAGAACCAGAAAAAGGTATAAATGCAATGCTGGAAGCAAATACAGCAGGAAAACCCTTAATAGAAGCAGCGGACGATGACGATGTTATAAACAGGATGTGGGGGATTGATAATACAGAAGTAATAAAAAATATAATGGATAAAATGGCTGACAAACTTCTGTTTATTGCAGACGGACATCACAGATATGAGACAGCGCTTAACTACCGCAGCATAATGGCAAGCAGTTCAAAAGGATATACAGGGAAAGAGGCTTTTAATTATGTAATGATGTATTTTTCAAATATGGACGATGAGGGCATGACAATATTCCCCACGCACCGCATAGTACACAGCATTGCAGAGTTCACCCCAAATGCCTTCCTTATAAAATGTTCTCACTTCTTTGATATAAACGAGATTAGGTTTAACAAAGATAAAGAACCTGAAATAAGAAAGATGTTTCTTGAAAAATTTGATGAAATGGAAAAAGAACCTGTCCCCTCATTTGGTCTTGCAATAAACGGTATGGATTCTTACTTCATCCTTAAACTCAAATCAAATAATATAATGGGGCAGGTCTTTGGCTGCACAATCCCTGATGTATTTAAATCACTTGATGTGACAGTGCTTCATTCCCTAATCTTCGGAAAGATTCTTGGGCTGTCAGCAAAGTCTCAGGAGGATCAGGAAAACCTCATCTATGTAAAAGGTGTGGATGAGGCAATGAAAGCACTTGGGCAAGGGAAGTGCCAGATGGCATTTCTTCTCCATCCTACTAAGATAGAACAAGTAAAGGCAGTTGCACAGGCAGGCTATGTAATGCCGCAGAAATCAACATATTTTTACCCCAAACTCCTTACAGGTCTTGTCATAAACCCAATTGACGATGAAGAGGTCGTTACCCTTCCATAGTATGCGTCAAGCCGATACAACCGAACGGATTATTGATAATATCGGGCACTTCAGAATTATACAGAGTAAAAAGGGCTGCCGCTTCTCTGAAGCCCCATTCCTGCTTGCAGACTTCAGTCTTCCAATAACAGAGGATGATACGGTTCTGGACATAGGTACAGGTTCGGGCATAATACCCCTAATCATTGCATACAGAACCCCTGCAAGAAACATAGTCGGCGTTGAAATACAGGAAGGCATTGCAAGACTTGCCATAGAAAATGTCAGAGTAAACAGCCTTTCGGAGAGGGTAAGAATCCTGCATCATGATTACCGTGCATTAAAAGATATATTTGGGAAAGGGGAGTTTTCAGTCATATTAAGCAATCCGCCTCATATACCGGTTAATTACGGAAGGATCGCACCCTACATAGAAAGGGCTGTTTCAAGACAGGAGATATTCGGTACATTAAGGGAACTTGTGCATGTATCAGGCTGCCTGTTAAAACCAAAGGGGAGAATTTTCTATATATATCCTGTTTCCAGACTTGATGAGGTAGTTTCCGCAATTAAAGACGAGGGGTTAAAGGTTAGACGGTGCAAACTTGCCTCTTTAGGAAAAAGGTCAAAACTCTTTCTTATAGAGGCATGTAAGGACTAACACCTTCCTTATTTATATAGTCTGTTTTCCATAATATACTGTTCCACATCATGAGGCACTAAATATCTGACTGACCTCCCTTCTCTAACCCTCTTCCTTATATCAGAGGCTGATATATCTATAAGTGTTGTTGCCATGTATGTAACTGTTTTTCCATTATCATGGACATAGACATTTCTGGCAGCATCATAGCCAAACTTACACGCCATCCTATCAGGGAGTATTTCATCAATCTTTTTTACAGGATAGCCTGGCCTTGTTACCACTATAAAATTTGTAAGTTCAAAGAGTCTTTCATATTCGCACCATATAGTTATTTCATTAAACGAATCTGTGCCCACTATAAAACTTATTTCTGTATCAGGCATCTCTTCTCTGAGGGTCTCAAGGGTCTTTACAGAATAAGATGTGCCTCCTCTTTTTATCTCGACATCTGATGCCTGAAAATCAGGGTTATCACGCACAGCAAGTTTTACCATTTCTAATCTGTGATTAGGAGATATTAAAGAACCATCCTCTTTATGCGGAGGGAGATATGACGGGATGAAGATAATCTTATCTATGTCCCTGCAGGCATTAAGCAGGGATATGTCAAGATATTCTTTTACCTCTTCCGCAATCCGTAAATGCCCGAGGTGGATTGGGTTAAATGTGCCGCCCATTATTGCAGTGTGCATAATTTAAAAGATAGATATGGTGGCGGTGCGTGGACTCGAACCACGGACAAAGGGCTTATGAGACCCCTGCTCTGCCGCCTGAGCTACACCGCCAATTAACCTTAAGGGGCATGGGGTTAGTGGCATTTTGGTCAAGTTAAATTTAAAATGCAAATAGTGAGCCATTGACTCATGTGAATTTTATCTGATATTCAGTTTATATGCAATAAGGTAACTGGTTTTTGCCGTTGACATTGCACTTCCTTCCACTATAAGCATTACCAGTTCCTTTTGTCCGTCATTATCAATATCTTTTATCTGAAAGTCTGCAATATAGCCATCAACCTTCCTAGTTTTCCAGTTCTCCTCAAAACTCCCTTTTTCCCACGAAAGATCAACGACCTCACCTCTCTTGTATGAATCAATCCGTGCAAAATATCTACTGAGTGTACCCGGCTCGTTCTTGTTGACAACAACCTCTATATTACCGTCTCCATCAAGGTCGCCGTATAATATCCTGCTTTTGATGTCCACAAATCCCATTGGTTCGGGCGGTCCTGTAATCCCGCCTGAAAAATCCTGAAGATGTATTCTGTTAAGGCTTCCGCCAAAATAATCCTTGCTTGTCCAGACATCAAGCCACTTGCCCTTATCATCCTTTGTGTAAAGTTTGAGATTATCTTTGTCTGTATAGGCAAGCACATGCTCGCTCCTATCTTCACCAAAGGACAATTTTACAAAATTGTATATGTTAGATCCCTCAGGTGTATCAATTTTAGCCCCTTCAACAAGTTTGCCCTCTTTCCATGCAATATTTTTTATCTCCCTGAAGAATACACCATCTGAGAACCGCTGGATAAGGAGAACATTGTCCTTATCATAACCCCCTGCAGTGCTAAAGAACCAAGGCAGGTTCTTAATCGTCTTTACAAACTCACCGCTTTGATACTCTATTACAAAAGAATCAACCTTCTTGTTTGTTATCCTTGATACATATATTTCAGGTATATTATTCCCGTTTAAATCAATAACATCGACCGCATAATTAAACTCATATATCGCACCCTTAAACTCTCTCACAAGGTCCATTACCTGTCCGCGCACCCTGTAGATATAAAGGCTGTGCTCGTCTATCAAAATAACTTCGTTTCTGCCGTCTCCGTCAATATCACCCACAGCCATCCTTTTCATATCTTTTGAAAATGACTGGCTCCTCCACAGTTGTTTCTCTCTGCTTTTGTCCCTTGTTGTTATTATAAAATCATCCTGTTCTACCGCCTTTTTTGATTCATCCTTTCTTGTAAACCCACCCGTATATGTAGGTGCAGCACCAAAACCTGCAACAGTAACCTCCAGCCCCTCCCTCTCAAGGATTTTTGCATTCAGGTCAAGTGCCAGATGACTTGTGATCAGCACAATGCTCTCCAGACCCTTCCCCTGAGATGTTGACTGTATTGGAGGCTCATCCCGCCTTGTGTTTACAACCTTTGCATCTATACTGACCGTATCAGCGATTACAGTCAGACTGCCGTGCAGGACATAATCTGCACCAAGTTCATTCCCTATCTTTTTCAGGAGGTCGTCTGTAACCTTTTCATTCGCATACCTTGAAAATACATTCCTTACCAATGATTCTTTTAATATAATTATATTTTTCTCAATTGCCATCCTCGATGACATCATGTCATAAAGGGCATCCCTTACATAATCAAGTTTTTCTGTACTGTTTATCTTCCACGGCAATACTGCGATTTTTAACTGGATGCGCTCCTCTGCCATCCCTGAAATCGGCGCCATTAAAAACAATGCAGTAAGAAAATATTTAAAAAATCTGTTTTTCATTCTTTTCACTTTAAGTAAAAAAAGTGGGGTTAATTAACCCCACTTCAGGTCATTTCCAAAAAAAACTATATACCAACAGAGAAAACAAAGTCAAGGGTTTTTAGGCATCGGAATCCTACATCATCGGACATTTACTGCACAAGGGTTTTCTGTTCCTGCAGAAGTCCTTTCCAAGTTTTACAAAGAGTGCATGATATTCGTTAAATATTTTAACATCGTGCGGCAGGTTTTTCATAAATATGTCCTGAATCTCATCATAGTTTGCATCCTCTGATATAATCATATGTCTTGAGAGTATCCGCTTCGTGTATGTATCAACAACAAATATCGGGTGACTGCCTGCATATAAAAGTATAGAATCTGCTGTTTCCATGCCTACGCCGTTTACTAAAAGGAGTTCCCTGCGAAGTTTATCTGTCCTTTTCTTGAAGAGTTTATCAAGCCTTCCGCTGTATTTATCAAACAGGTAATTCAAGAAATGTTTGAGCCTCTTTGCCTTTATATTGAAATAACCAGCGGGTCTTATGAGTTTTGCAAGTTCCCTTTCGCTCAAATCATGCATTTTTCTGGGATAAAGGACTTTAGCCTTTTTTAAGTTTTTGATTGCCTTTTCAACATTTGTCCATGCAGTATTCTGCGTGAGTATTGCACCTACTATAATTTCAAACTGAGTCCTGCCGGGCCACCAGTATTGCCTACTGAAGGCTTTAAAAAGTTTTTTGTAGGTCTTTTTAAGAGTGTTTGATAAGCCAGAACCTTTCATATATCTTTAACCCTCAGTATCAATCACTTAATCTTTTAAGCCCATCCATTTCTCTGTCTGTCAAAAACCTGTATTCACCAGGTTTTAAATTACCCAGTTTTATTCCAGCAAATTCTATCCTCTTCAATTTCAATACAGAATGTCCGATTGCAAAACACATCTTCTTTATCAGCCTGTTTCTGCCTTCATAAACCGTTATTTCAAGCCACGAGTTTTCTTTTGTTGCCTTTATAAATTTTACATCAGCAGGGAGTGTCCTCCCATCCTTAAGGTAGACCCCTTTCCTGAGTTTAGATATATCCTTTTCATCAGGCACATCGCTTACTTTCACAAGGTATTTCTTGGGGATTTTATACCGCGGGTGTATTAGTTTATTCGTAAGTTCACCGTCATTTGTAAGGAGGAGAACGCCCTCGGCATCAAAATCAAGCCTTCCTACAGGGAAAACCCTCTGCTTCATTTTTTTTACAAGGTCAATAACTGTCTGTCTGTTTTGCGGGTCATGGGCAGTGGATATGCACCCTTTTGGCTTATTTAAGAGCAGGCAAACCTTTTCTGAATCAAAACGGATCCTTTTCCCATCAACTTTAATCGCGTCTTTTTCAAGGTCAGCCTTTGTCCCCAGTTCTGTCACTGTCTTCCCGTTGACTGTCACTATCCCCTGCAGAATCATCTCCTCTGCCCTGCGTCGGGATGCTATCCCTGCCTTCGCTATTATCTTCTGTAATCTCTCCTGCAATTTCTTCCTCCTCTGGTATTACAATCTCTTTTAATGTTGGCAGACACGACAAATCCTTTAAATCAAAAACCTCAAGAAACTCTTTTGTAGTGCCGTAAACAGCAGGTCTGCCCGGAACTTCCTTCCTTCCAATAACCTTTATAAGCCCCCTGTCCATGAGTGTTTTCAGGACACCGCCTGAATCAACTCCTCTCAATTCTTCAATCTCCATCCTCGTTATAGGCTGCTTATAGGCAATCATTGCAAGGGACTCCATAGACGGCTTGCTTAATTTATGAGGGCCCATCTTAAGGAGTTTCTTAATCCATAAACTGAAATCAGGTCTTGTCCTGAACTGATACCCGCCTGCAACCTCTTCAAGGAATATGCCTCTGGTAGAATTACTGAATTCTTCCACCATCTCCTTTAACGTCGCCTTGACCTCATCACGTCTTTCACCCTCCAGAACGCCCATAATCCTTTCAATACTTACAGGCGGCTCAGATGCAAATATAATTGCCTCTAATAGTGGTTTGAGACTGTCTTTGTCCATATCAGTTATATCGCCTCCGTTTGTGGTATGTACAGCCTTATTACTCCGTCCTCTGACTGAAAAACCCTCATCATCCTCATCTTTGCCAGTTCAAGCATTGCAAGGAATGTTACTATAATTTCGTGGCGGGTGCTGTTTTCAGGGAATAGAGAAAAAAATGTCACACTTTTCCCTCTGCCGAGGACTTCCATTATAAAATTTATCTTATCAGTAATTGTTATCTTTTCCAGAGATACATCAAAACTTATTGTTTTGGGAGCCTTTTCAATAATAGTCTTAAGTGAATCAAGGAGTTCAAATATCGACATATTTACAAGTCCGCCTTCGTCCCCCATGCTGTCCATTAAGAGGTCTCCCCTTCTGAAAATGTCCCTGCCGAGTATCTGTCTTGAATCCAGCTGCCCTGCAGCCTCTTTGTATTTCTGGTATTCAAGGAGTTTCCTTATAAGTTCAAGCCTCGGGTCTTTGCCCTCCTCAGTTTCTTCTGCAGCCTCTTCTGAAACAGGGAGGAGCATCCTGCTTTTTATATGCACAAGTGTTGCTGCCATCAGGAGAAATTCACCTGCAATATCAAGGTTGAGTGTCTTCATCATCTCAAGATATTCAAGATACTGCTCTGTGATTTTTGCAATCGGTATGTCATATATATCCACCTCATTTTTTTTTATGAGATGGAGCAGCAGTTCCAGAGGTCCTTCAAATATTTCAAGTTTTATTTTGTATGCCATAGACTAAACCAGTTTCAATGCCTTCCTTACCTCTTTCATTGTTGCCTGTGCTATTTTTCTTGCCTTTTCATTTCCTTTAGCAAGGACATCTTTTACAATTGCAGGGCTTTTTTCCAGTCCCTTCCTCTTTTCCTGTACCGGCTTTAATTCATCTATTATCTTCGGAATAACAAACCTCTTGCACTCTATGCAGCCAATATTGGCGCCCCTGCACCCCTCATCAACTTTTTTTATAACATCAGGAGGTGAATATATTTTATGCAAAGAGAACACGGGACATATCTCAGGGCTGCCTGCATCAGTCCTCCTTTTTCTTGCAGGGTCTGTCATCATGGGTAAAATCTTCTTTTCTATTACATCAGGCGGGTCTGATAAGAATATTGCATTATTATAACTCTTGCTCATCTTCCTGCCGTCTGTGCCTAAAAGTTTTGACGCATCTGTCAGTATAGTCTGCGGCTCAGGGAATACATTCCCGTACAGGAAGTTAAACCTCCTTGTTATTTCCCTTGAAAGTTCAAGGTGTGGCGCCTGATCAATGCCTACAGGCACCGCATCTGCCCTGTAGATGATTATATCAGCGGTCTGAAGCACAGGATAACCGAGAAATCCATATGTGTGCAAATCTTTATCCTTTACCTCCTTAATCTGCTCCTTGTATGTAGGGTTCCTCTCAAGCCATGGTACAGGTGTTATCATGGATAAAAGCAGGTGCAGTTCTGCATGTTCCTTAATCTCTGACTGCAGGAACACAACACTCTTTTCAGGGTCAATCCCTACGGAGACCCAGTCAATTACCATTTCTTTTATATTTTCCTGAATATCCCCGGGACTATTGTATTCTGTTGTAAGTGCATGCCAGTCAGCAACAAAGAAAAGACATTCGTCCTCATTCTGAAGTCTTAACCAGTTTTTAAGCACGCCGTGCAGATGTCCGAGGTGGAGTTTGCCTGAAGGCCTCATCCCGCTTAAAACCCTTTTTGTACTCATTTAAAAAGATCCTCCAAGAAGTAATCTAACTAGCGAAAGGACTATGGGAGACACAACAAGACGTATGAAGTCTGTAAATATGAGGACTACCAGTATTATAAAACCATAAGGCTCTATCCTTGAATATGCCTCTGCCATGCCATGAGGTAATAAACCTGCCATTATCCTGCCGCCGTCAAGTGGAGGTATAGGCAGGAAATTGAATACAGCAAGACCGATGTTTATTATAACACTATAATGAATCATCAAAATAAGAGGAGTCATTATAAATGAAATAGAGGCATCAAAAGGCAGACTTGTTTTATAGATAAGTCTTAATATGATTGCACTTATCGCTGCAATAAAGAAGTTTGTTACCGGCCCTGCCATAGCAACCCACATCATCCCCTTCCTGTGGTCTTTCAGATTTAATGGATTGACTGGCACAGGCCTTGCCCAGCCTATCATGCCAGTTATGATAAATGCCAGTGTGCCGACAGGGTCAAGGTGCTTGATTGGATTAAGCGTAAGCCTCCCAAGGAGCCTTGCTGTTGGGTCGCCGAGTTTATCAGCAACCCATCCGTGTGCAAGTTCATGCAACGTTACTGCAAGAAGTATCGGGAATGCCAGTATGGCTATTTTCTGAATGATCTGTTCCAATTACCCCCCCGCTTTAATTTCTTTTCACCTGTAATTTTTTCTTAAACCTTTACAGGAACTCCTCTCCTGAAATAAAATTATTTCTTTACCTTTTCCCTTCCCATTTCAAGGGCAGCAAACGGATCCCCTGCATTTATATCCCTCCCCCAAATCCCATTATTCTTGTATAAATTTCTCTTACCATTTTTGAATAACCGAGATATTGCCTTATAAGTTTGCCGCCTGCGTCCTCCCCCTCAAACCCACTCCTCTTTGCAAGCCTTGAAACATCACTGGAGCCCTTTATAATCACCTCATCTGTTCTGTCATGGACAATCCTCATCCTGTTTTCCATCAGGCGGTAAAAATTGTAAGCCTCTTTGAGTAAATCATAATCACTAAAGTTTATAATCCCTTCCTCTGCAAGATTTTCAAGACCGTGCATTGTATTTGGAGAACGCACGTTGATAATATCCTTCCCGTATCTCATTTGCAGCGCCTGTACCGCAAATTCTATGTCAATCAGCCCACCCTTCCCGGTTTTGATATTATATCTATCTGGAGTTTCTTTGGCAATCTCTAATTCCATCCTTTTCCTTATCCGCAGGAGTTCGGTTATATCTTCATCATTCAATCCTTTTTTATATATGATATTATGGAGCGATGCAACAGTTTCATTGCCGAAATCTATATTCCCTGCTGCATGCCTTGCCCTTATCATAGCCTGCCTTTCCCATACGGCTGCTTTAGACTCATGATATTTTAAAAAAGCCTCCTGCGTAATAACAATCGGACCGGAACTCCCTGAAGGCCGCAGCCTCGTATCAACCTTGAACACAAAACCTTCCCTTGTAACAGCGGCAAGGACAGAGATAATCCGCTGGCAGAGTTTAGCATAAAATTCATGGTTTGAGACCCTCCGTTCACCGTCTGTTTCTCCTGCACCGCCATATACAAATATGAGGTCGAGGTCAGAACTGTATGTGATTTCCTCACCGCCGAATTTACCAAGGGCAAGCACAGCAAACCTTTTGTCGCCCGGCATACCGTATCTCCTGCTTACCTCATCCAGTGCCATCTGGTATGCCTTTTCAAGACCTGCCTCTGCAAGGCAGGTAATCTGTCTTGAAACTGTTGAAACATCCATGCCTGCAGACTCTCCCCCAAAAACATCGTTTATACCAATCCTCAGGATTTCAGTATTCTTATACCGCCGCAGCGCATCCAGTTTAGACTCATAATCCTCTGCACTTTCAACTATAGAAGTGATTTCTTTATACATCTCTTCCCTTTCTTTATATGTCTTATTGACTTCGGAAGAAAGGAGGTAATCCATAATTTCAGGGTGCTCTATAAATTGCCTTGATAAAAAGGCGCTGGTTGAAAAAAGTTTCACAAGGAGTTCCATAACCTTCCTGTTTTCTGCAAGGAGAGAATAAAAAATACCCCTTCCGCCTATTTTTGCTGCAAATCGTTCAAGATGGGCAAGCGCCATATCAGGGTCAGGGGATGCGATTATCCTGGAAAGGAGGAACGGCAGGATCCTGCCGAGCACAACCCTTGTCCTCTGCGGAATGTGTGAAAAGGGCTGCCCATGTTTTATGAGTTTCAGGTTTTCAAATGTCCTTTCAGGTTCATTAAAGCCGAAACCTTTCAAAATCTTTATCGCATCGCACCATTCTGTCTCATCACTTAGAACAATAAAGACCTCATTCTGGATACCTTCCTCCATCTCTCTTGACGGTTTATAAAAAAGCCTGTCATATATCTCATGGACACGTTCTGTAATAATCTTGTATCTCTCCCAGAAAAGTTCTCCTGCGCTCTTTTGCTGGGTGTTTTTAAAACCTAACATCTTTGCAAGCCTTTCAACCTCTTTAGCCCTTTTGGGTATTGCCTGTGTCTGTCTTGCCTCGACAATCTGTATCCTGTGCTCAACATCCCTTAAAAAGAGATATACTTCTATGAGTGTATTGGCATCATCGCTTGCTATATAACCCTTTTCCTCAAGCGCCTTGAGTATCCTTAATGTATTCTGCCCTCTTATGCTCCTGTCTTTCCCTGCATTTATAAGTTGGAGTGCCTGAATAAAGAATTCAATCTCCCTTATACCGCCAAACCCGAGTTTTACATCTACAGCATCAGGGTCCCGCCTTAGCAAACTAAAGTCTATCTTTTCCTTCATCCCTTTTATTTCCTCAATTGCAGAAAAATCCAGGTACCTTCTGTAGATGAATGGCTCAAGCATCTTAAGAAACTCTTCGCCGAGTCTTAATGAACCGGCAACAGGTCTTGCCTTCAGCATCGCTGCCCTCTCCCATGTCTGCCCCCACGACTCATAGTATATCTCTGCACTCCTTAAAGAGTTTGCGAGGTCTCCGCTTCTTCCCTCAGGTCTCAAATCAAGGTCTATCCTGAATACGAGTCCGTCTTCAGTAACCTGCCCTATCAGTTTTGTTACCATCTCAGAGAGTTTTACAAAAAAGACGTGGAGGCTGATTACGCCGCTCAGCCCGCCGTTTTTTTCTACCCCGCTTAGCGGGGTCACCCCGGTTGTCTCGCCATTGTCTGATGAATATACATAGATTATGTCTATATCTGAACTGAAATTCAGTTCCCTCCCGCCGAGTTTACCCATGCCTATAATAACAAATTCAGATTCTCGTTTAGTCCCATCAAAGTCAATATATACAGGTATTCCATAATCCCCTTTGAGTTTTTCAAGACAGAACCTGCACGCAGCATCAAGACATGCACTGGCAAGGTCAGACAGTTCAAGGGTGGTTTCCGCCATTGATGCAATATTCAGGATGTCCCTTGCTCCGATTCTTAAATATTCCCTTTCCCTGTATAACCGGAGCGTCCTTGCAATATATTTAAGGTGGTCGTTACTTCCGTAAGACCATTTAGATTCTTTTATTGCCTCTTCAAGTTCTGCAGAAAATGCTTCCAACTCCTTTTTTATATACAGCCCCTTCCCTTTAAAAAGATAGTCTGTACCTGAGCCATTTTTTGCAAGTATGTTTGAAAGGAAGTTTGAAGAGCCAGAAATGAATACAAGTTGACGGAGACTATTATTATCCCCGCACAGCAGCCTGATTACATCCTCCCCTGTTTTAGACGCAATCTTTTCAAAGTTATTCAGGCTGTCTGACGGAGACGGGGATAATGCAGAATAATTTATAATGTCCTGTATGTATTGTTTGAAAGGTGTCTCTGCAAGAAGTTTTATATCCTTAATCGCTTTTACCTCATCGGAAAAGCCTTTTGCCCTAAGATAAGCAATGGCATCACCATCTTCCATGTGCAGTATATCTGCTGTCATCAATTTTATTACAGATTAATCTTCCCTTTCCTGCATCAGTTCCTTAACCTTCTTTTCAAGGTTGTGCACCCTTTTTTCCAGTTTGACGAGGTCTCCCCTTGTCGCTATATTCATCTTTGCAAAGGAGTTTTTCAATGCCGCCGCCATCCTATTTTCCACTGCCTTTCTTTCTTCCTCTATCTTTTTCAAGAGGTCTTTGATGATCTCCTCGCCTTCCTTTTTGCTCACCTCTCCCCTTGACTCCATCTCCTTTATTACCTCTTTTAATTTTTCCTCGGAGAGACTCATAATCCCGAGCCCTACCATCGCTGCATTTTTTAAAATCTCTTTAATCATAGAGACCTCCTGTTTAAATTTTGTTCATTCCAAATTCTTGTTCCGAAAATATCTTTTTGCTACTGCTGCCTGCCCCGCTGGCAAACCGTTTGGATGGGAGGCTTTTAGAGGCTATGGGTTTGCAGGCAGGGGAGGCAGCAGTAAAACCAACAAGATTTCCATGCCCCTTTGTGAGCCAATGGCTCGTGTGGGTTCATCCCCCAACCATCTCCCACACCCTTTTCAATGCCTCATCAAGTTTTTCGGGTTTGTCGCCGCCGCCCTGTGCAATATCTGGCCTTCCGCCGCCCTTGCCGCCGATTATCGGTGTAATTTCTTTTATGATATTGCCTGCATTATATTTTGATGTAAGGTCTTTTGTTACTGCTGCAAGAAGCATTACTTTACCGTCCTTTTCAGCGCCCAGCACAACTACACCTGAACCCATCTTCTGCCTTATCCTGTCTGCCATCTCACGCATGTCCTCTATACTCTCTGCAGCAGCCCTTTCTGCAAGGACTTTTACACCGCTGACAGTTTTAACCTTATCCATTATATTACCTGTTTCAATCCC
>MGPS01000005.1:2543-10891 GCA_001797495.1 Deltaproteobacteria bacterium GWC2_42_11 | reverse complement strand
TGGTTCTGTAAAGCCCTGTTTATCCTGTCAACAAGTTCCTTTGGAGTCGTCTTTAAAATAGAAGCGCTTTCACAGAGTATATTTTCCTCTTCCCTTATATAATTGAGAGCCTCATCGCCTGTAACTCCCTCAATCCTCCTTATGCCTGCTGCAACAGATGATTCGCTTATTATTTTGAAGAGTCCTATCTCTCCGCTGTGCCTTACATGGATACCCCCGCACAGTTCCTTACTGAAGCCGCCTACATCAACCAGCCTTACAACATCACCATATTTTTCATCAAAGAATGCAATAGCGCCCCTGTCAATTGCCTCCTGATACGGGAGAAAATCTGCTGACACAGCAAAATTCTCTCTAATTGCTGCATTTACATCGTCTTCAATTAGTTTTATCTCATCATCTGTCAATGCAGAGAAGTGGTTGAAATCAAACCTCAGTCTTTTTGCTGTTACAAGCGAGCCTGACTGCCTTATATGCGTCCCGAGTGTTTTCCTTAAAACAGTATGCATTATATGGGTTGCTGTGTGGTTTAAACTTACAGCCTTTCTTACCTTTATATCAGGGAGCATCTCCACCTCATCCCTTGTCTTTATCTCTCCTTCTTTTATTTCAGTATAGTGGACAATCAAATCAGGCAATGGCTTTTTTGTGTCTATAACATTAATTATAAAACCTTTGCCGAGTATCCTCCCGATATCGCCAATCTGTCCGCCTGATTCGCCGTAAAACGGTGTCTCATCAACAATAATCTCGACTTTATCGTCCTCGCCTGCTTTTTGAACAACCTCTCCGTCTTTTAT
Source organism: Deltaproteobacteria bacterium GWC2_42_11 (assembly GCA_001797495.1). GTDB lineage: Bacteria > Desulfobacterota > GWC2-55-46 > UBA9637 > GWC2-42-11 > GWC2-42-11. Next base: position 10,091 of record MGPS01000005.1, on the reverse strand, counting down.
TATACATCTTACCTTTGTTGAAAAAGCATCAATATTATAACCGACAAATTTTGAACTTATCCCGCCCGAAGGCAGTTCCCTGCCTACTGCCTGCAGGGACAAGTTTTTATAAAGGACAGCGGTTTTCTCTTCACCCGAACCTTTCCATGTCTCTCTCGCTTTAAGTCTCTGCTCCTCCATTGCGTGATTAAAACCGCTCTCGTCAACAGAGATGCCGTAATCTTCAAGTATATTCACGGTTAAGTCCAGAGGAAATCCGTATGTATCATAAAGTTTAAATGCAATATCCCCTGAAAGGCAATTTTTACTCTTTTTCTTTAAAAGAGAAACTTCAGTTTCAAGTATGTTCATGCCGCTTCCAAGTGTTTCCAAAAACCTTTCTTCTTCGCTCTGGAGCGCTTTTTTAACAGTATCCTCATTGTTTTTGAGTTGAGGGAATGCCTCTGACATAATATCAATAACAACACCTGCTGCCTTAAAAAGAAAAGGCTCTTTTAATCCGAGTGCCTTGCCGTGCCTTGATGCCCTCCTTATTATCCTCCTTAAAACATAACCCCTTCCTTCGTTAGACGGCATTACACCGTCTGTGATTAAGAATGCACATGCCCTTGAATGATCAGCAATCACCCTCATTGACACATCGCTTTTTTCATCAGCGCCGTATTTTTTACCACACAATCCCTCAATATATTTTATGATGGGCATAAAGAGGTCAGTGTCATAATTGCTCTTTTTCCCCTGTATGACTGCTGTAAGTCTTTCAAGCCCCATCCCTGTATCAATGCTGGGTTTGGGCAGGGGCGTCAATCTGCCTTTCAGGTCTCTGTTATACTGCATGAATACAAGGTTCCATATCTCAAGAAACCTGTCGCAGTCGCAGCCAACCTTACAGGTTTTTCTGCCGCAGCCGACATCTTCACCCTGGTCTATGATTATTTCTGAACACGGGCCGCATGGACCAGTATCGCCCATTGCCCAGAAATTGTCCTTTTCGCCAAGCCTGACTATGCGGTCTTTTGATATGCCTGTCTCCTTTTCCCATATATCAGACGCCTCGTCGTCTTCCCTGAACACAGTCGCCCATAGTCTGTTTTTATCAATGCCTGCCTCTTTTGTAATGAAGTCCCATGCGAACCTTATTGCCTCTCTTTTGAAATAATCTCCGAATGAAAAATTGCCGAGCATCTCGAAGAATGTATGGTGTCTTGCAGTCCTGCCCACATTCTCAAGGTCATTGTGTTTTCCGCCTGCGCGCATGCACTTCTGGCTTGATGATGCCCTTTTGTAAGTCCGTGTCTCCTCGCCTGTAAACACAGTTTTGAAAGGCACCATGCCTGCGTTTGTGAACAGGAGTGTTGGGTCTCCCTTTGGGACAAGAGATGAACTCACAACAACCGTATGCCCGTGCTTTTTAAAATACCCTAAAAACAGTTTTCTTATTTCAGATGCTGTCATCTGTAAGTATTTCTCCTCTGTCTTTATAGTAGTTGTTTAATACCTTATATACCAGAGAGGTCTGGAAACCCTTTGAAAGGAGATGTCTGAATGCCCTTGCCTTATCTTTTGCCCCGCCAACCCTGTTCTTCTCAGCCCACTTTTTTAAAGCCTTTTTTATTACTGCCTCGTCGTCAAACTCTTTTCTTATTTCACTGACAATATCCTCTATTACTTCTTTTTGCACCCCTTTTTCTGCCAGTACGCACTTAACCTTATTTATTCCCCATAACCTGTTTTTTATCTTTGACCGTGCCAGTTCCAGTGCATATACCCTGTCATCAATAAGACCCAGCCCCTTCAGGTCTTCTACGGCCATGCTGACAACATCTTTGTCAAAGCCTTTTGTCTTTAGTTTATCCTCTATATCCCTCTGGCTCTTCTGGCAGATTGTCAGCAGTTTCAGGGCAAGAGACCGTGCCTTTTTAAAGTCGCTCTCATTCACAACAGCCTGTTAAAACCTTTTCATATCAAACTTTGACCCGCCTGCACCGCCTTTTGTCTCACCGTTGCCTGTCTCGCCCCAATTCGTATCGCTTGCAGATGTTATACCCTTTACCTGCAAAGCAAAGTCATCAGGGTTGCTTGCCTGCATAAGGGCTTCTTCGTATGTTATATAACCCTTATTAAGGAGGGATAGTATTGACTGGTCGAATGTCTGCATACCGTAGGTTGTGTACCCTTTTCCTATTGCATCATGTATCTCCTTTGTCTTTTCCTTGTCTTCAATACACTCCCTTATCCTGCCTGTTGAGACCATGACCTCTATAGCAGGGACCCTCCCCTTGCCGTCTTTCATTGGCATAAGCCTCTGTGAGATAATCCCTTTTATAACACCTGCCACTTGAATCCTTATCTGCTTCTGCTGGTACGGTGCAAACACCGAAACTACACGGTTGATTGTTTCTGCTGCATCTATTGTATGAAGCGTGGCAAGGACGAGGTGCCCTGTCTCTGCTGCTGTGAGCGCTATCTCTATTGTCTCAAGGTCACGCATCTCACCCACCATTATAATATCAGGGTCCTGTCTCAGCGCCCCGCGGAGCGCCGCTGAAAACGAGTTTGCATCTGTCCCTATTTCGCGCTGGTTTATTATGCTCTTCTTATCTCTGTGCAGGAACTCTATAGGGTCTTCTATTGTTATTATATGGGATGTCCTGTTCGCGTTTATGTAATCAACCATCGCTGCGAGCGTTGTTGATTTACCGCTGCCTGTAATACCTGTTACAAGGACAAGCCCCCTTTGCTCCATGGCTATCTTCTTTATCACCTCAGGGAGGCGGAGGTCCTCAAAGGAGCGGATTGTCATGGGGATGACTCTCAAGACTATCCCTGTTGCGCCGCGCTGCTGAAATATGTTTACCCTGAACCTCCCCAGCCCGGGCACGCTGTATGCAAGATCGACCTGGCGGTTATTTTTGAAAACCTCTTTCTGCGCGTCGTTCAGAATCCTCATCCCGACCTTCGCCACCTCATCAGGTATCAGTCTTTCCATGTTTTTTATGGGCAAAAGGCTGCCGTGGATGCGAAGTACAGGCGGAAGCCCTGCTTTGAAGTGCACATCTGATGCCTTTTCCCTGACAGCAAGGTTTAATATTGCGTGAAGGTCAATCTCTGCCATTTTTAAGCCCTCCTTGTTTTTGCAGAGAGCATAGAGCATGGCGCATAGGGTAAAGACTCTATGCTCTATGCCCTTTGCCCTCTGCCATTAAATTATTCCTTTTTCTTCTGCACACCAGAAGATTTTGTTTCCTCCGCGCTTTCCGCTCCGCCTTTTTTAGCAAGTCCGAAATGGGCGAGAACCCTCTTTTCTATATCTGAAGAAACCTTCGGGTTTTCCTTGAGGAATGCCCTTGCAGATTCTTTGCCCTGACCAATCCTTGACCCGCCGAACGAATACCACGCGCCGCTTTTTTCAATAACGGCTGTCTGGCTGCCTATATCAAGTATATCCCCTTCCCTTGATATGCCTTCGTTATAAAGTATATCAAATTCTGCGTCCTTGAACGGGGGTGCCAGTTTGTTTTTGACAATCTTCACCCTTGTCCTGTTGCCGACAACATCCTCGCCCTGCTTTATCTGCCCGATTCTTCTGATGTCCATTCTTATAGAGGCGTAGAATTTCAAGGCATTGCCGCCTGTTGTTGTTTCAGGATTTCCAAACATTACGCCGATTTTGTGCCTGATTTGATTTATAAATATCATGCAAGTCTTTGACTTGCTAATGGTTCCTGTTAGTTTTCTTAAAGCCTGACTCATAAGCCTTGCCTGAAGCCCCATGTGGCTGTCGCCCATCTCGCCTTCAATCTCAGCCCTTGGAACAAGCGCAGCAACCGAATCGACTACAATAACATCCATTGCGCCGCTTCGGACAAGCGACTCTGCAATTTCAAGCGCCTGCTCGCCTGTGTCAGGCTGTGATATTAAGAGTTCCTCTAATTTTACGCCGAGTTTTTTTGCGTATGCAATGTCAAGTGCATGCTCTGCATCTATGAACGCTGCTGTGCCGCCGTTTTTCTGCGCCTCTGCTATGATGTGCAGAGAAAGCGTTGTCTTGCCTGAAGATTCAGGTCCGAATATCTCTACAACCCTCCCCCGCGGCACACCCCCTGTGCCCAGTGCCATGTCCAATGTAAGTGAGCCTGTAGAAATCACAGGTATATCTGCAACATGGAAGTCTGCGCCAAGTTTCATTATAGAGCCCTTGCCGAACTGCCTCTCAATCTGACTTATTGCCAATTCTATTGCCTTGTTCTTGTCTGATAAAGACATGATACTATCCTCCTTAATTTTTGAGTTTTAGGAGTTAGGGAGTTTAGGAGTTGTGGAGTAGTAAAAATTGTTTCTTTTACTCCTTAACTCTCCAACTCCTTAACCCCCTAACTTTATTTCTTTCAACTTTGTATGAACTGCACCTTCAGGTTTCAATCTGCTTTCAAACAGTATAACACTCTTTACCTCAAATTCACCGATAAAAATACCATGCACTCCAGCAATACCCTTTTTCAAACTTTCTCTGTCTTCAAAATATTTTATCCTGCCAAGTGTTAGATGTGGATGGAATTTCCTGCTCTCCTTTTCAAAACCTATATCCTGAAGTCCTGCCCCAAGCCTTTCAAATATATCATTGAGCAGGTTATTCTCTGTTTTTATCCCCACCCATATAACCCTCGGGTTTTTAATATCAGGAAAGCATCCAATACCTTCAGGCAGGAGTATGAATTGGTTTATCCCTTCACATGCCCCTTTAATAGATGCCTTTATACCCTCAACCTTTTCTTCAGAGACATCCCCAAGGAATATTAATGTAAGATGTATATTTTCTGGTTTTGACCACGAAATCTTACCCTTTACCTCTTTTTTTAAACTGTCCTGCAGTTCTTTAAGTTTTCGTATAATATGGTCTGGCAGTTCTATCGCGATAAAGAGTCTTCGGGTCTTATTGCCGTACATTATATATCTATCCCCTGTATTTTTCCATAAGATAATTTTTTAAAATAAGGAGGGCGTTCTCTGCGGTTTTTGCTTTAATCTCAAGCCTTGTGCCTTCAAAGCAAAACCTTCTGCACCTTGTCTCTATGCCGTCAGATAGTACGATGTAAATAGTACCGACCGGCTTTTCCTCTGTGCCGTATTCAGGTCCTGCTATGCCCGTTACTGCAAGCCCTATATCAACTATGGCAGCACCCCTTATACCTATCGCCATCTCTACTGCTGTCTCCTCGCTTACAGCGCCATACATATCAAGGGTCTTCTGACTTACACCCAGCATCTCAATCTTCATTTTATTGCTGTATGCTATTACACCGCCGATAAAATATCCTGAACTGCCGGGGACATTGGTTATCAGGTTCCCTATAAGCCCGCCAGTGCAGGATTCGGCAAGCCCGAGGGTGAGGTTGTTTTTGAGAAGGAGTTCGCCTATTTCTTTTTCAAGACAATAATGGGTCATAAAAAGCCTGCCTAGATATTAACGAAACGCTCATGCCGACCTATCGGCACAAAGGGGCATGAAAATCTTGTTGCTGCCTGCCCCGCTGGCAAACCGTTTGGATGGGAGGCTTTCAGAGGCTACGGGTTTGCAGGTGGGGCAGGCAGCAACAGCAAAAAGATATTTTCAGATGAAAAGTATTACAGATTTACAGAGATGTCAAGGTAAGATGTGGATAGTCTCCAGCAGAGCATTACGGCATAAAAAAACCTGAGATTCGGAATGCAATGTTTGCATAAACCCCTGCCGCTATATCGTCCAGAACAATGCCATAACCCCCGTTTATCTTTTTCTCAATAAGACGTATAGGGAAAGGTTTCCATATATCAAAAAGCCTGAACAAAAAAAACACGACAGCAATATTTAAGAAAGTATATGGTATAAAAGACATTGCTGTAACAAACCCTAGGACCTCATCGCATACAACCTGCGGGGCATCCTTTTTGTTAAAAAAAGCCTCTCCCCTGCCGGCAACATAAGAGAGAGCAAAGAATGCCAGAATGAAAAGCAACAACTGGTTTATCAGATTGAGTTTTGAAATCAGGAAACCAAGGGGGATGCCGAGGATAGTCCCGACTGTCCCTGGTGCAAAAGGGGAATAGCCTGAATAAAAACATGTTGCAAGGAGGAGTATTATCTTCTTATTCATTATTGAACATTATAACTGCTTCTCATTATAGAACTGGTACTGGTTCCTGCCTGCTGTCTTGGCATTGTACATAGCAACATCTGCCTTTTTCATCAATTCCTGAATATTATCCCCGTCGTCAGGATAAATGCTGATGCCGATGCTGGCAGTCACCTGTATCTTGTTCCTGTTAATTGCAAATGGTTCCTGTAATGCATCAAGCATCTTTACAGCAATCACTCCCAGTTCCTTTTTCTGGTTGACATTCTGAATGACAAATGTAAACTCATCACCGCCTATACGTGCAACAGTATCACTGCTTCGGCTGCATTTCACAAGCCTTTCTGCCACAGACTTGAGCAGTATGTCGCCGACATCGTGGCCAAGACTATCATTGATAAGTTTTAAATTATCTATATCAAAAAAGATTACAGCCAATTTAAGTTTGGTGCGGCGCGCATTGGACAAAGATATTGACAAACGGTCGTAAAACAAAAGCCTGTTCGGAAGTCCTGTCAGTGCATCATGATATGCCTGATACTTTAACTTTTCTTCATACCTGTAACGGTTTGTTATATCCCTTGCCACTGAAACATAATGGGTTGTATAGCCGTGCTTGTCTTTTATGGCAACAATGATTATTGATTCCGGATAGACATCGCCGTTCTTTCGTTTGTTCCATATCTCGCCCTGCCATTTTCCTGCTGCAGTTAAAGACTTCCACATATTTTTATAAAATTCTGCATCATGCCTTCCTGACTTTAATATGCTCGGATTTTTGCCAATAACCTCTTTTGCAGTATATCCCGTGATTTTTGTAAATGCGTCATTTACCTTAATGATTGCGCCGTTTGCGCCTGTAATCATTATTGAGTCCATACTGTTTTCAAATACCTTTCCTGATAAACGGAGTTCTTCTTCCGCCTTTCTTCGTTCAGTAGCATCGCGAAAAACGAGGACAGCGCCGATAATCTCGTTCTTGCTGCTTCTTATAGGCGCGACACAGTCATCAATCGGTATTTCAATTAGGGTTTCTCTGCCTGTCTTAGAAAGAATGGCGGTATTATCAGGCAGACTGACAACAACGTCTCCCTGAATTGCCTGCATTATCGGGCTTTCAATGGTCTCAAGGGTTTCCTTGTCTATAAGACGAAAGACATCTTTTGATTCTTTTCCAAAAGCCTCATCTCTCTTCCAGCCTGTGAGACGCTCTGCAACAGGGTTAATAAATGTTATGCAGCCGTTCCTATCAGTTGTAATAACGGCATCGCCTATGCTTTTTAACGTGGTCGCAAGCCACTCCTCGCTTTGTTTCAATTTCATTTCCATCTTATGCTTGTAGAGCGCTGTCTCTATGCTGACAAGGAGTTCCCTTTCGCTGAACGGTTTCAGGAGATAACCATAAGGCTCTGTGATTTTTGCCCGGTGCAGTGCG
>MGPS01000005.1:861-2532 GCA_001797495.1 Deltaproteobacteria bacterium GWC2_42_11 | reverse complement strand
ATACGCGGTTAGGTAAAGGATTGGAATATCGTGAGATGCGCGGATTTTTTCAGCAGCCTCTATCCCGTCCATGCCACCTTTTAGCATAATATCCATAAGTATTATGTCAGGCATTGTCTCTTTTGCCTTTTCAACAGCATCCTCTCCTGAAGAAACAATGAGAGGCACAGCATAACCTAAATTTACAAGCCTGTTTTTCAGGTCCATTGCAACAATGCTTTCGTCCTCAACAATCAGTATGCGTAGTTTTGACATAGGTTTATCTCCCTGATTTTTTATTCATCGGGTCGGATAAATCCAACCCCTACAAAATCTGTAGTGGCTTGATTTATCAAGCCCTCTTATAGAATTCTTCAAAATTTACTTCTGCTGCTTGAGGATTATTTTGGATATACCCTCTAATTTTTAATAAAGCCTCCTCGTTTCTTATTACATGCTCATAATAATTTCTCTGCCAAAAATTCTTTATCTTTGTTTCTTTTGTGACTAAAGCCTTGTATGTTCGCACCACCTCTCCCAAACTTACAGGTCTGGCAAATCTATCTCTTACATTCTGAAATACGAAGATAATATGCAAGTGAGAAGGCATTAGAACAAAATAGTCTATACTTAAACCAGAAAATATTTTTGGCAAATGGTGCAATATTTTTTCTGTCAATTCCCTATACCTTGCTATATTATGTTTCATGTCTGAACAGCATATGGTAACAAAATAGTAGCCGTTTTGTTTATAATCATAATATTTCAGCCTGATATTCTTTCTAATAGCTAAATTATTCATCTTTTGTTGGATTCATCGGGTCGGATAAATCCGACCCCTACAAAAAATCTGTAGGTCGGATAAATCCGACCCCTACAAAAAATCTGTAGGGGCTTGATTTATCAAGCCCATTTAAACCGTGCCTGCATATTCCCCAGCCCTATTTTTGCGGGGGGGGGGGGTGAATGTCATTTTAAATTCTGTTCCATTTTTGCCTTTGACCTCAATTGCGCCATTTAATTGTCCTGCCAAAGTATTCACCAACTGCAATCCAAGGGATTTAGTATTTCTGAAATCAAAGCCTTCCGGAAGCCCTATGCCGTTATCGCAAACAGTCAGCGCATACCCCCCATGACCCATGCCGCTGTATTGTTGAAGCGCAATCAGGATTTCGCCGCGTCTATTATCTGGAAACGCATATTTAAGGGAATTAGATATGAGTTCATTTATGAGTAAACCAAGCGGGATTGCTGTGTCAATATCAAAGTCTATGTTGTCTGCATTTATTTTAAGGCTGATATCCGCAGCGCTTTCTTTGTAAGAAAGAAACAGATTATCAGTCAGGTCGCGGATATATTCAGCAAAATTGATATTTGAAATATCTTTGGACTTATATAATCTTTCATGGACAATCACCATAGACCTTATGCGGCTCTGCGAGTCTTTGAATACATCAGCCATTTCAAGTTTATCCCCAAGTTTATCTCTTGATATATTGACATATTCGGACTGCAAAGAAAGCAAACTTGAGATAATCTGGAGGTTGTTTTTCACCCTGTGATGGATTTCCTTTAAAAGCAGTTCCTTTTCTTTGAGGGATGTTTTAATTTCATCTTCCATTTTTTTGCGCTCTGTAATGTCATGAAATGCTATGACTGTGCCTGTATTCTCTCCAGCCTCTATCAAAGAAC
>MGPS01000005.1:0-737 GCA_001797495.1 Deltaproteobacteria bacterium GWC2_42_11 | reverse complement strand
CAGAGTCATTGCTCCTGCCGATCGCTACCCGCCATTGAGGCGTCAGCAAGCGATGAAATCATTATTCCTATCTATTTCTTCGCCGACGAATATGGGGGCATCCTTGGCATTTCTCCGGTAACTGATGATTTATTCGTTTGGGCATATAGTTATTCTTCGGAAACCTCTGAAACCATTCAGGCACTGAATTATGCTTATGACTCCGTAGGCAACATCACCAAGATTGAGGATTATTCCAGCACGACAGCCAAGATTGTTAATTTCGGCTATGACGCGCTTTATCGTTTATCAACCGCTTCAACCACAAACGCATCAACAAGTCCTAATTACTTACAGACATGGGGATATAACGCTATCGGGAATATTTCTACAACATCTGCAATCGGAGATTATCAATATGACGGGCATACGGGAACGAATTACGCGAACCCGCATGCGGCAACGTCAATTGGGTCGATGACGTTGAATTATGATAGGAATGGAAACCTGGGAACAACAACTCAAGGAACAACGCAGTGGTTATATAACTGGGATTACAAGAATCAGCTGACGCAAGCGGCGAGCGGAACGGCGACTACCACGTATGGGTACGACCACAATGGTAGAAGGGTGACGATGGCCGTTAATGGACTATCAACTACAACCTATCCAACTAAAAACTACAACGTGCAGGGGGCGACTACGACGAAACATATTTATGCTGGGGGCGAACTTATTGCGGAAGTTATCGGAAATGG
>MGPS01000004.1 GCA_001797495.1 Deltaproteobacteria bacterium GWC2_42_11 | reverse complement strand
ATTGGTCCGAATATATTTGATATAAGTGTAGCATCTATAAATATTAACGACAAAAGGCTCGGGTCAATGATGGTTATGAGGGATATAACAGAAAGGCAGAAACTCATAGATGCGCAGATTCAGATGGAGAAACAGTTATATCAGGCAGACAAGATGGCATCTATTGGGGAACTCTCCACTGGCATTGCCCATGAGATAGGTAATCCGCTGGCATCTATAAAAACTGTAATTCAGGCAATGGAAGACGATTGCCCGCTGAGGGGAGGACAGAGGAGATACCTGACAAGGATACTAAAAGAGGTGGACAGGCTTACATCCTTTATAAGGGTATTTTCTGCATTTGCACATCCGTCTATTAAAGAGTACAACGGGACATGCAGGATAGAGGATGTATTAAAAGACTGTCTCTTTCTTATAAGAAAGGAAGCAGCAAAGCACAGCATAACAATACATGAAATGATTGAAAAGGGTATTCCTGAAGTAGGGATTGGTCCTCAGCAGATGCAGCAGATTTTTATTAACCTGCTTTTAAATGCAATCCAGTCTATGCCAAATGGCGGAAATATACGGATTACAGTTGGATATGATAATACACGGTACGAGATTCCTTTGCAAACAAACACAAATTCTGTAAAACTTTCTATATCAGATACAGGCTGCGGTATCTCTCAAAAAGATATAGATAAAATATTTAATCCGTTCTTCACCACAAAACCAACAGGCACTGGTCTTGGTCTTTCCATTGTCCACAAGATAGTAACCGAACACAGCGGCAGAATAACAGTGTCAAGTGCAGTTGATAGAGGAACTACCTTTGCAATCCTGCTGCCTGTTGGAAAACAAATTTAAAACCTTTCTATTTTTCTTCCGCTGTCTTTATAAACCTGTAGCCCACTACAATATCGTTCTTTATTACAATCTCTAAAGTAGAGTTTGTTTTTTCAGCATCCTTTTCATTCACTATAAATCCCTTAAAGTACGAGGAGACCTTTTTTTCTGTATGGTTATATATAAATTCTTCTGTTTCATCATCTTTTTTATTTGATTTTGACGGGTATCCGAATATTTCTATTATTGCCTTTTTGGTAGTTATGCCAGGCTTGATACTCTCAACCATAGATTTGTCTATCTTGTTCCCTTCTGTTTTGGTTTCAATTGTTGCGCAGCCGTATATTGAAATAAACAGGGTGATGACAAGGTAAAATTTTTTCATTTTCTTTTCTCCTCCTTTTTGGCTATCGCCACACCGTTTTTATTGGAATTCTTTATCATATACATTGCCTGGTCTGCAAGGTGGATTAGTTCAAGTTTATCCCCTGTATCCTCTGGCAGTGATGCCACACCAAAACTTGCTGTGAGATGGATGTTATGCCCCTCCTCCTTGAGGAATATGGAATCCTTTATAATATTCCTTAACTTCTCTGCTGCAACAGCCGCATGGGGTTTTAGGATCTGGGGTAGTACAATCACAAACTCATCGCCGCCATACCTGCATGCCATATCGATCGTCCTTATGTTAGATATTATTACTCCTGCTACCTCAACAAGGACTTTGCTGCCGCATAAATGTCCGTAAACATCATTTACCTCTTTGAATCCATCCATGTCAATGAATATCATTGATATGTTCGTACCGTACCTTTTGGTGCGTTCTATCTCATAATCCATAAAATGGTGAAGATACCGTGAATTGTAAAGTCCGGTAAGGTCATCGGTTATTGTAAGTTCCTGCACCTTCTGGAAGTATTTCGCATTTTCAATAGCAATGGCTGTAAAGTCTGCCAGTGTTGTGAGTATGGCAAGGTCTTCCTCTTTAAAACTCCCTTCCTCCGCCCTATTTATGAGTTCAATTACACCAAGAACCCTCCCTTTGCTGATAATTGGAACGCAGATGACCGATTTTGTCGCGAATCTAGATGCGTCGTCAACCTTTTTTGTAAACCGCGGGTCATTATTGACATCCGGTACAAGGAGTGGAACTCCTTCCCTTGCCACCCAGCCCGCAATACCTTCACCAATCTTTAGACGTAAGTTTTTTATCCTGTCTGCACCTTCGCCAACGACTGTTTCAAAGTAGAGTTCATTTTTTTCTTCATCGACAAGGAGGAGTGACCAGTTTTTTGGGGACAGCAGATCCTTTATTTTTCCCATGACGATATTGAGGACTTCTTTTATGTCAAGAGAAGATGTAACAGCCTTTCCTATGTCAGTAAAGGTCGAGAGTTGTTTTAACCATTTCAGATGTTTGTCAACCGGCGTATTCATGTAACCATGAGGTGGATTATAATCTCCTTGGGGATGGTATCTCATTTTCTCTCCATATACTCCTTTGCCTGATACATAAATGCCTCAAGCCTGCTCTTTGAGTTTGTATCCTCAAGTCCTTCATAGACCATATTTATATACGGTATATTGTTATTTTCTTCTCTCACCTTCTTTAAGATTGCATTGACAACTGTGCCGGGCATACATGTAAACGGCATTGCATTGACAATACCGTGTGTGCCTTTGCGTATGTAGTCCATTGCCTTGCCAACTGATAGTATTGCCTCTCCTTCAAAGGACTCATGGATATAAGGGGAAGCGAGGTTCATTATCTCTCGTGTTTCCGGTTCATGCCCTCCCCTTAAATCGCCGTCAAGTATATTCAGTGTCCTGTGTTCGTCCTTTCTCTGGAAAAAGTCGTTCATTTTGGTCCTTAAATAGTTTGAATAGTGTCCCCTTTCCCAATTCCTCTTTTTTGAACAGTGGTTTGTATAATAGATCCATTCTGCAATCGGCGGCATTCTGACCTCTGCACCAAGGGCTTCCAACTGTTTTACAAGGTTACTGTTGCTGAAACGGTTGCTCCTGACATATATCTCACCGACAATGCCTATAATTGGCTTGCCCTCAGATTTATAAACCGTTACTTTTTTTAATTCCCTTTTTGCCTGTTTTAACTCATCTTCAGGGAACCTCCTCTCCCTTATAGCATCGCATATCCTGTGGAGGCACTTCCAGTAAACTTCTTCTGTTTCACCGGGATTTTTTTCGTATGGTCTTATCTCCCGGAGTTTTTTCTCCAGAGTGTCTATTGCCACAATCCCCCACCAGCTAAGGCGGCTGAAGTTCCCGCCTACCATGCCCAATTCCTTATAGAATGCCTCATCTTGATCAGGCGCGTATATGGGCACATTATTATACCCGAGTTCATCAAGCACAAGCCTGTGGTACCTGTTATATTTCCCGAACCTGCAAGGACCATTGCCTGACGGCATAAAGAACGCTGATTTTTCTGCATCAAACCCATCCCTCTTTGTTATCTTCACCATATCGCCTGTTGTGATTATGCATGGGTAGCACTCCCTGCCTGATGTGTATCTCCTGCCCCATTTAAGGGTCTCATCATCAGGCTCTGGTATAACCTCTGCGTCCAAACCGCATGACTGAAATGCCGCTGCCATTGCATGGACAGCATCTGCCATATTCGGCAGATATATCTTTTTCTTCAGTCCTGTCCTGTGAACCGCCTGCTTTTCCTGGCCCCTGGACCATGACACCTGACCCCTGTTTCTGATATTCCTCAGACTGTCAATAAATGCCTCGCACCTTGTAACAGCGCCTGCATCTGCTGAATGCTCATCAATCTCCAGTTGTAAAAATGGCTTGCCATTAGACATATCCTTAAAAAAGTGGGTTATGAATGAATCAGGCCCGCAGCCAAAATTCGTGATATAGACTGCATAGAGATTCGGCATATCTCTTAAAACCTTTGCTGCTGCTATTATCCTCTGTCCCGAACGCCAGTATACATCCGTTGCTATTGCATCATCAATTGCCTCATCAAGAGGCAGCATGTCAAACGGGATTGCCATAATATTCATATCCCTGAGTTTCTGGGGCAGTTCAAGGTTAATGCCGTTGTCCATGGTATTGTAAGGTCTTCCCACGATTACAAGACCTATCTCACCAGGCTTCAGTTTCTTTAGTGCCTCTTCTCCTAGCCTCATGCGACTGTTGTGGAATTTCTTTTGTGCTGACCATGCTGTATCAAGGGCTCTATCAATATCACCCTTCTTTCTGTCAAGCATCTTACCTAACTCGTAAAATTCACTTTTCATGTATTTTTGATGCTTGTTAAAATGGATAACAGGTTTTAATACCTCTACGTCCAATGCCTTGAAATCAAATGCCGATGCTGTAAGATACGGCATAGTCTGGACATAAGGACAGTGGTATGTAAATGTATGTCCTTCCTTTGCAGGCTTCAGGTTTATAATGCTGGGTATGAATATCTTTTTAACACCCTTATTTATCAAATCCTGCACATGTCCGTGTGCAATCTTAATCGGGTAGCATGTCTCTGCAACAACCCTCTCAACACCGTCTTTTATTACCTCCCTGTTAGTGGGTGATGAGAGAATAACCTTATATCCCAGTTCATTGAAAAATGCCTTCCAGAACGGATACATCTCGTAGATGAAAAGTGCTCTCGGAACACCTATGGAAGTCGCATTATTCGGAAGCCTTTTCCCCTTATATGAGCTGAACAATGCCTTTTCCCTCTCCTTAAAAAGGTCAGGCAGAGGATTATCTTTGGCAGATGCCCTGTTTATATCGTATTTCTCGCATCTTGAGCCGTAATAAAGCGGCTTTTCCCCTTCCACTGTAACCTGCTTTATATCGCAGATATTTGCACAATCCCTGCACTCAAAGGATGTTAATGTATATTTCTTTTTGCTCAGGTCAAAACCCTTAAAATGCGTGGGCTTGCCTCTGTCCTTTTCCTTCATGACAAGTATTGCAACACCTATGGCGCCTGTAACATCGTGGTTTTCAGGCACTGTAATCTTCTTGCCTGTAACAATTTCAAAGGCAGATACAACGCCGAGGTTTGCCGCTGTCCCGCCCTGGAAGAATATGTTATTCCCTATCCTCCTGTCGCCGACCACACGGTTCAGATAATTATGGACTATGGAATATGAAAGTCCTGCAACAAGTTCATCCTTCTTTGCGCCGCTTTGCTGATGATGCACCATATCAGATTCTATAAATACAGTGCACCTTTCACCCATAGATGCAGGGGAGGTGCATAACAGGGCAAGGTTTGAAAATTCATTTTCTATAGATATGCCAAGCCTCTCTGCCTGCTCTTCAAGGAATGAGCCTGTTCCTGCAGCACAGACCTTGTTCATCTCAAAGTCAACAACAACACTGTCTTTTAAGGCAATATACTTTGAATCCTGTCCGCCTATCTCAAAAATCGTATCAACTGTAGGGTCTATATGGGCAGCAGCAGTCGCCTGTGCTGTGATTTCATTTCTTATACAGTCAGCACCGACAAAATCGCCTATCAAATACCTGCCCGAGCCTGTTGTGCCTGCGCCGATTACATTCACCTTATCACCGCACTCTTCACCTATCTCCTTAAGCCCCTGCCTTACAGCCTCAATAGGTCTCCCTGCTGTTGACAAATACCTCCTTGCAATAAGTTTTGAGTGTTCATCTATCAGGATTACATTTGTGCTTACAGAACCGATATCTATCCCGAGATAAACATTTACCTTTTCCAATGGGGACAGGATTATCTGTCCCCAATAATCTGATTTATCTTTCTTTTGTGATGGATGATTTTCAGGTCTTGAAAGCGGGTCAATCCCTTTCCCCTTTTTTCTGCCTGATGCAATATATTCCTCAAGTTCCTTTAACCCTTTAAAACCAGAGACATGAGATGGCATCTTATTTGTCTTTTCCATTGCTGTAAACACAGCACCAAGTGCACCCATTGAAGTAAAACGCTCAGGGATGATAAATTCATCATCATTAAGTTCCAGCACATCCCTGAACGCTTTTCTGACGCCGGGGTTTGCAGCCACACCGCCCTGAAATGCCACAGGTTTTAAAAATGTCTTTCCCCTGCCGATAGTTGACTTGAAATTCCTTGCCACTGCATAGCAGAGACCTGCCACTATGTCATAGTCAGGTGTTGCAGCCTGCTGGAGATGTATCATATCGCTCTTTGCGAACACGCTGCACCTTCCTGCAACACGGGGAGGGTTCTTTGACTTCAATGCAAGTTCGCCGAACTGCTCAATGGTAAGCCCGAGTCTTGTTGCCTGCTGGTCAAGAAATGAACCTGTGCCTGCAGCACAGACCGAGTTCATTGCAAAGTCTTCTACCCTTATTTTTTTACTCCTGACTCCTGACTCCTGACTCCTGACTGCCGTATCGTCAGGCGCAAGGAGTATCAGTTTTGCATCTTCACCGCCCATCTCAATAACAGTCCTTACATCAGGATGGAAATATTCAACAGCCTTTGACTGTGCTATGACCTCATTTGTAAAGTATGCACCAATAAGCGGTGCAATGGTCTTGCCGCCTGTTCCTGTTGCAGCAACAACCCTTATGATTTCAATGGGATAACGCGATAAGACATCGGCCAAGACATCCCTTGCTGTTTCAAGGGGCTGCCCTTTTGTGCGGGTATAATGTTCCTCAAGTATCTCTTTGTCTAAAGTTACGACAACAGTATTCGTACTAACAGAGCCGATATCAATACCGATAAAAACTTCAGGACTGTTATGACTCATAAGAATTACCTCCATAAAATATGATTTGCAGAGTACTACTTATTATTAACCATTTTCCCTTTCTTGTCAATCATTGCAATCCTTTCAAATTTTCAAATTTTCTTGATAACCTGCTGTGGCATATGGTAAAAGTCATGGAATTAAAGGAGGCAATTTAATGTCAGATAGATACGAACCGCATATTATTGAGAAGAAATGGCAGACTATCTGGGAAGAAAAAAGGGTCTTTGAGGTAAAAAAGGACATAAACAAGAAGAAATATTATCTGCTTGAGATGTTCCCATATCCGTCCGGAAAGATACACATGGGGCATGTCAGGAATTACTCAATAGGTGATGTGACAGCCCGTTTTCTGAAAATGAAGGGTTTAAATGTCCTCCACCCAATGGGTTGGGACGCATTTGGCATGCCTGCTGAAAACGCGGCAATCCAGCACGGCACACACCCTGCAAAATGGACAAGGGAAAATATATCTTATATGAAGACCCAATTAAAACAGATGGGGCTCTCATACGACTGGACACGGGAGATTGCTACCTGCACACCTGATTATTATAAATGGAACCAGTGGTTTTTCTTAAAGATGTACGAAAAGAGGCTGGCATATAAAAAAGAATCTTATGTGAACTGGTGTCCGAAGTGCGAGACTGTCCTTGCAAATGAGCAGGTCATCGAAGGGCTCTGCTGGAGGTGTGACAGCACTGTAGAAAAAAGGAACCTCAACCAGTGGTTTTTGAAGATTACCGCGTATGCAGAGGAACTCCTCACAGATTTAGATAAACTTAATGGCTGGCCTGAACGGGTTGTTACAATGCAGAGGAACTGGATAGGCAGGAGTATAGGCGCCGAAGTAGATTTCCCTGTTGAAGGCTCAAATGAAAGGTTAAAGATATTTACGACAAGGCCTGACACCCTTTTCGGCACGACATTCATGTCTATAGCGCCTGAAAATCCAATGGTGGAAAAACTAATAGAGGTCAGGGGCCTGCCCCTGAACGCTTCTATCAGGGGTAAGGAGTCAGAAATCAGGAGGTTTTTTGAAAAGATAAAAAAACAGGACAGGAGTGCAAGAACAGAGGCTCTCCTTGAAAAGGAAGGTGTCTTCACTGGTTCATACTGCATCAACCCCTTAACAAATACGAAGATACCTATATACATCGCCAACTTCGTGCTCATGGAATACGGCACAGGCGTTGTGATGGCTGTGCCTGCACATGACCAGCGTGATTTTGAGTTTGCAAAAAAATACAACCTGCCGGTTAAAATTGTCATACAACCGCCTGACATAAAGTTAAATGAAGATACAATAACAGAGGCTTATGTGGATGAAGGGGTTCTCGTAAATTCAGGACAGTTCAGCGGCATAAACAACAGAGATGCAATGGATGCAATAGTAAAACACCTTGAAGAAAAAGGCATCGGCAAAAAATCTATATCTTATAAATTAAAGGACTGGGGCATATCAAGGCAGAGATACTGGGGATGCCCAATACCGATTATATACTGCGATTCATGCGGGATAGTGCCTGTCCCTTACGAAAAACTTCCTGTCATACTCCCTGAAGATGTGAAGTTTACAGGTGCAGGGAGTTCACCGCTGGCACAGTCTCCCGAGTTCATACAAACAAGATGCCCGCGGTGCGGGAGTAATTCAGCAAAACGTGAAACAGATACAATGGATACATTTGTTGACTCATCGTGGTATTTCCTGAAGTATACCTCTCCAGCCGGCGATACACTTCCTTTTGATAAAGATGAAGCAGGCTACTGGATGCCTGTTGACCAGTATATAGGGGGCATTGAACATGCAGTGCTTCACCTCCTGTACTCAAGATTTTTTACAAAGGTTATAAGGGACACTGGACTTACCAGTATTGATGAACCTTTCACAAACCTTTTGACTCAAGGCATGGTTATAAAAGATGGTGCAAAGATGAGCAAGTCCAAGGGGAATGTAGTTGACCCTGATGATTTGATAAATAAATACGGCGCTGATACGGCAAGGCTATTTTCCCTTTTTGCTGCACCGCCTGAAAAAGATCTGGAATGGAGCGATGAAGGTGTTGAAGGTTCGTACAGGTTTCTGAACAGGGTGTGGAGGCTGGCAGAAGAGTCTAAGAGTTCTGGAGTTGAAGAGTTGAAGAGTAAAGACATAACTCCATCACTCCTCAACTCACAAACTCCTCAACTCAACCAGGAGATGAACAGGACTATTAAAAAGGTTACAGAGGATATTGAAAGGTTTCATTTCAATACAGCAATCGCAGCGCTTATGGAGTATCTTAACTTCCTTTACAGGTACGAGGATAAAAAGTCTGAACTATTCACGGAGGCAGTTGGAACCCTTGTCATCCTCCTTTCACCCTTTGCACCACATATATCAGAAGAACTCTGGCAGAAAATGGGGAATAAAGAACTGCTTGCAAATACACTGTGGCCGTCTTACAATGAAGACGCACTTATAAAAAATGAGGTAATCCTTGTTATCCAGATAAATGGCAAGATACGAAACCGTCTGAATATCCCTGCCGGCTCAAGCCAGAAACAGGCTGAAGATATTGCTTTTAAAGGTGAAAAGATAAAGGAGTGGCTGAAAGATAAGAAAATCAAAAAGGTAGTATATGTTCCTGATAAGATACTAAATCTAGTGGTGGAGTAAAACAGTTATGAGTTTTGAGTTAAGAGTTTTGAGTGAAAGATCGCTAAAAGAATGGCTGGGGGGCAGGATAATGCTTTCAACTTTGTTGATTGCTGCTTGCAGTCTGCTGCTTGTTTCCTGCGGTTATCACATAGCAGGTAAAGGCGGCAACTTCCCCGGCAATATAAAGACCGTGTCAATCCCTTTCTTCAAGAATGAAACACAGAGGCCTGATGTGGAATCGGTTATAACCTCTGCGATAGTAGATGAGTTCGTAACCAGCGGTATTGTGAGTGTTGCAAGTAATGGCGATGCAACATTGAAAGGCGCTGTTAAACGATATACACTTACACCTGTCTCATTTAGCAAGAACGATGTGCTTCAGGAGTATCGCTTGAGCATACAACTGGAGGTAACCCTTGTAAGAAATTCTGACGGCAAGATTCTGTGGGAGGATAAAAACTTTACAGACTATGAGGACTTCAGGGTTACAAGCGATGTTACTGCAACAAAGACAGCAGAGTGGGATGCCCTGAAAAAGATGGCAAAAGACAGCGCAAGACTTATAAAAGAAAGGATGCTGGAAGACTTCTAAAAGAAAAACTCCGCTATGGCAATACAATCCGTCTTTGACAGACTGAAGAAAAAGGAACCACTCCATGTCTACTACCTTTACAGTAAAGAAAACTTCCTACTGGAAGAGGCATTAAGCATTTTAAAGGAAGCCCTCTTATCTTCCGCGATGAAGGACCTTAACTGCCACACATTCCATATCAGGGAATCTGACATATCCTCCATTATATCCACAGGCTATACAATGCCTTTTATGGCTGAGAGGAGGGTTATTATTATCAAGGGTATGGAGGATATAAATGCAGCACAATCCCAGCAACTCGCTGAATACATAAAAAACCCGTGCAGCACAACATCCCTTGTCCTTATCGCACATACCGGAAAGATAGAAAAGGGTAATGCATTGATTTTGGAACTGGAAAGGAGAGGCTGCATCTTTCCGCTTAATGCAATATCAAAAAAAGAACTGCCGCTGTGGGTAAAGACAGGGGTAAAAAATGCCGGGAAGGAAATATCTGAGGAAGCAGTAGATTATCTCACAGGCATGGTCGGGGAAGACCTCATGGATATTAAGGCAGAGATTGATAAACTCATATTATTTACAGGCAATAAGTCTGTAATAGATATGGCTGATGTTGAGGCGGTTGTATCTGATATAAAGGTGAACTCTATGTTTGACCTCACAGACTCTATAGGTAGAAAGGATTTTAAATCCGCACTGAAGGCATTGAATAAAATAATTGAGGGGGGTGAACAACCTGTCAGAATACTTGGGATGATAGCAAGGCAGTTCAGGATACTATTAAAGATAAAGACCTTAAGGAAGAAAGGCACCCCTGCAAACAGGATTGCAGGGATTGCGGGTATCTTCCCATACCATCTTGATAATTACATAAAACAGAGCAGCCAGTTTACGGAAGATGAACTGGTAGATATATTTGACAAACTCCACAGAACAGACATTGCCATAAAGTCAGAAAGACTGCATAGACTGATCTTTGAAAAACTTGTTATGGATTTATGTCTTGGAAAGGTTACTCAATCCCGATAGAGTTAACTGCCTTTGTCAGACGGGACATCCTTCTGGACGCATTGTTACGATGGAGCACACCTTTTGCAACAGCCCTATCGAGCAATTTTACAGCCTTTGCGAGCATTGTCTTTGCATTTTCTGCCTGTTTCTCATTAACTGCCTCTCTTACCATCTTTACAGCAGTTTTTATGCCTGACTTTACTGCAGTGTTGCTGGCTTTCCTCTTTAAACCCTGCTTGTGTCTTTTTATTGCTGAACTATGTGTTGCCAATTTCAAACCTCCATTTTATTATATATACAGGCTTATTTTTATACACTTATGCTAACCTATTGTCAAGGACTTTGTATTGCCCTTTGCATTACCCTTGATGCAGGCTAACACTATATGGATATAAAAGAAAAGATAAAGAACCTCCCTGCAAAAACAGGTATCTACCTTATGAAGAATAAGGAAGGGAGGGTTATTTATATCGGTAAGGCAAAGGATATCAGAAAGAGGGTCAGTTCGTATTTTTTGAGAACTGCTGATACAAGATATACTGTTAAGTTCCTTATTTCAAAGATGGCGAACATTGACTGCATAGTCACAACAAATGAAAAAGAGGCTATAATACTGGAAGACACCCTGCTTAAAAAATACAAGCCTCGTTATAATATAAGATTAAAGGACGACAAGACATATATAAACATCAAACTGACCCTTAAGGATAAATACCCAAGGATACTGCTTACAAGGCAGGTTAGAAAGGACGGCAGCAGGTATTTTGGTCCATATGCATCAAGCAGCAAGGTAAGAGAGACCTTGCAGTTTTTGAGGAAGATATTCCCCATGCGGATATGCTCAGATAGTGTTATGCATTCCAGAAAAAGACCCTGCATCGACTATCAGATAAAGATATGCCTTGCCCCTTGTCTCAAGTTGGTCACAGAGGAGGATTACAGGAACGTTGTGAACAGTATAACCATGTTCCTTGAAGGGAGGAGTACTGAACTCATAAAAGACCTTAAATATAAGATGGAAGATGCATCAAACGGTCTTGAGTTTGAAAAGGCTGCTGTCATACGGGACAGGATAGATGCAATTGAGGCAACACTGGAAAAACAGTTAGTTGTTTCTCATACTGATATTGACCAGGACATATTCGGAATTATCAGAAAAGGAAAAGACTTTGCTGCTGCTATCCTCAATATAAGGAACGGCAGATTATCAAACAGCACCGAATATTTTTTTACAGATATGCTATTGCCAACCGACGAGGCAGTCTCATCGCTTGTTACTCAGTATTACAGCATGGACAGGTTTATCCCGGATGATATAATATTACCTGAACTGCATACTGACTTTCAGCCGATTGAAGATTTGCTTACTGAAAAAAAGGGGAGGCATGTAAGGGTCGTTATGCCCAAAAAGGGCAACAGGTTTAGACTCCTCCAGATGGCAGAGGTTAATGCAGATGAATTATTGAATAAAAAGTATGCGTTAGCAGCAGGGACTGATAAGGATATATCTTATGAACTTCAGTCCAGATTCAGACTTAAGAATACACCTGACAGAATAGAGGCATTTGACATTTCAAATATCAGCGGAAAACTGGCAGTGGGCGCTATGGTAGTGTTCATAGATGGAAAGCCATTCAAGGAAAATTACAGACTCTACAGGATAAAGACATTGGATGAACCTGATGACTACGGTATGATGAAAGAGGTCCTGTCAAGGAGGTACGGCAAGGTAAAAGACGGGTCAGGGGTCATGCCTGACTTAATTATAATTGACGGCGGAAAGGGGCAGTTGAATGTATGCGCCAGTATCCTTAAAGAACTTGGCATAAAGGGCATTGATGTTCTGGCGATTGCAAAAGATAAGACTGGTTCTGGTGGTGAAAAGATATATCTGCCGGAAGTTAAGGACCCTGTTATACTCAAACCAGGCTCGGATATTGACCTGTTTTTGAGGGCAGTCCGCGACGAAGTCCATAGGTTAGCGATAAGATACCATAAGGGTTTAAGAAAAAAAGGTGTAGGCTCTGTGCTGGAGGAGATAATAGGAATTGGTAAAAAGAGGGCAAAGGATGTCCTTACATATTTCGGCAGCATTGAAAAGGTAAAAGAGGCGAGTGTTGAAGATATCTTGAAGATAAAAGGTATTACAAGGCAGACCGCTGAAGAGATAAAGGAGATGTTGAATTAACAATGAAAGAGATAATCGTTTTTCTAAACGGCTCTTTTGTGCCGTCATCAAAAGCAAATATAAGTGTATTTGACAGGGGCTTACTGTACGGTGATGGACTGTTTGAGACCATGCGCTCCTACAGAGGAAAGGTTTTTGCACTTGACGAACACTTGCAGAGGATGTCCCGCAGTGCAGAATTTATTAGAATGCATTTTTCAAACAATACTGCGAGGTGGCATAGAATAATAAATAAACTCTTAATATATAATAAACTTGATGATAAAGATAGTTATATACGGATTACAATTACAAGGGGTGTTGATTACAGCAGGCTCACCCCATCAAGTCATAATCTCAGACCAACTGAAATAGTTGTCGTTAAGCCAATCCCACAGAGGATAAAGAAGAACCAGGTGTCAGGCATAAAGGCAGTAACATTGACCTTTTTCAAATCATCGTCAGTATTATCAAATATCAAATCTCTAAATTTTCTGGATAATGTCATAGGTGCCATGATGGCAAAAGACATGGACACGCAAGAGGCAATCTTTATCAGCCCCGAAGGGACAGTCCTTGAAGGGACAGTATCAAACATATTTATTATAAAAAACGGCAGGGTAAAAACCCCGCCTCTGAGTTCAAAAATCCTTCCAGGTATAACTAGGCAAACAGTCATAGACATAGCGAATAAAATCGGGTTAGAAGTCGCTGAAACTCCAATAAGAAAAATTGACTTATTAAAATCAGATGAGGCATTCGTTACAAACTCAATTATTGAGGTAACACCTTTAATAATAGTAGATGGGGGAAATATAGGGGGCGGGAGGCATGGAGAGATAACACAAAAGATTCTGAAGGGATATAAGGATATTATCAGAAGGAAGGAAGGATGAGATACTGCAATTTTCGGTTCACCACACTTGGCGGGGTTTAGGTTACAAACCTGAACCAGCACTGAGTGAAAAAATATCAATTCCTTTGGTGGTGAGTTTAGTATATATTAAAAAAGAAACACTGGAGGTGAAATATGAAGGTTAGATATGGAATGGAGATGATAAAGGTTATCGGGGTTTAGTTGCTAATGGAAATAATTACAATAATACTCCTGTCCGTACTGATAATTATTGCCTTATGGCTTGTCCTGAATCTGAGAAAGCCAAAAGAAGACAATAATTCTATCCTTCTTATGCAGCAGCAGGTTGATAATCTGAGACAGCAGTTGAGCGAGAATATGGCAAGCAGTTTAAACCTTATAAACCAGCAACTCGCACAGACGACGTTTCAGGTAAACAGCCAATTGTCAGCAATGAACCAGCAGTTGCAGTCAACCACAGGACATATAGGGGCAAGACTCGATAATGCTGTAAAGGTATTCGGAGAGGTAAAACAGAATTTAGGAGAACTTTCAAAGGCAACGCAGCAGATATTTGATGTCGGTAAAGACATTGCCGGTCTTCAGGAGATACTCAGGGCGCCAAAATTAAGGGGAGGTATCGGGGAACTCTTTCTCGGAGACCTCTTAAGCCAGATACTCCCTGCCGCAAATTATAAAATCCAGCATACTTTTAAAAACGGTATGAGGGTTGATGCAATAATCCAGACCAATCACGGAATTGTCCCTGTGGATTCAAAATTCCCGCTTGAAAACTTTAAAAGGATAGTTGAGTCTTCTTCAGAAGAAGAGTGTAAGACAGCAAGAAAAAAGTTTGTCTCTGATGTCAAAAAGCATATTGATGCCATTGCCTCACAGTATATCCTGCCTGATGAAGGGACATTTGACTTTGCACTCATGTATATACCTGCGGAAAATGTGTATTACGAGACAATAATAAAAGATGAGTCCATTGATACTGAAAAGGGGATAGCAGCATACGCATTCAGCAAAAGGGTTGTGCCTGTTTCACCAAATAGTTTTTATGCCTATCTTCAGACAATACTTTTAGGTTTACGGGGGATGGAGATATCCAGAGAGGCACAGGAGATACTTTCCCATCTTGCAAGACTAAGAAATGACTTTGAAAGATTTGCAGAGGATTTTGAAGTTATAGGTAAACACCTTGGCAATACGAGGAATAAATACGACGAGGCACAGAAAAAACTCGACAGACTTGGTGATAAACTTAAAGGACTTGGGGAGGGGAAGGAGTCAGGGGTTCTTGGAGAGTAGGACAAAATGTTGTATCCGCTTTATCAGGTGTTCCTTATCCGCCAGCAGCCCTTTTGTGTTTATTGAAAGTTTTAATAATGTCCTGCCGTCCTTTACATCAACCCTGTAGATTACCCTGTACCATGGAGAATATATCCTCAGTGCCATTGCAATAAGGGTCATTATTCCTCCAAACCAGAGTATGGGGACGCCCGGGTCATAGCGGTAACTTAATATCGTTGCCTCGCTAAATCCCTTTATACCAAAGGTCTTGCTGCCAATTGTTAGTAAACTCCCCTTCTCAAGTCTGCCTATCTTCTCTTTGTCTGTCTTTCCGTCCGATATTTTCTTAAAAATATACACATCCACAAATGGAATAATCTTCTCTGTGGTGCCGTCTCTTTTAAAGAGTGTCCCGGTTCTTAAATTTTTAAAAACAATTTCGCCTTCCAGACCGGGTATTATAGTCTCTTTGCCAACCTCTGCATCAATTGCCAGTGGACCGCCGTCCATTTCTATTTTAATGTCCTGTTTAAATGCAGCCTGATAGAATGTAAAGCCGCCGTATTTCAGCGGCTCGTTTACCTCAATGGTTTTTTCAAGGATAAGTGCATCGTCTTTAATCACCCTCAATCTGCTTTTCCAGTCTTTTGGAAAAAGCGAATCATCTTTTATTTTGTAATTTAGTGAATTGCTTGTCCAGCCTAGTCCTACTGCAAGCCTTGAAAGTTTATCCTTTGGATAATCAATGGATGGCATCTGGTTATATTCTGTTATAAACTCTTCTAGTTTAATCTTAAACGGCAGTTCCTTATGTTTTTTGCCCAGCAATCTCTGTAGCCTACTCTGCGAGGAAGGCTGAATTGCTTTTGTTTCATCAGGATATATTATAACCTCGTCCTCAAATGCAGACATATATGTCAGGAAGAACCCTGTAAAACAAAGGAGTATGCCGAGATGATAAATCAATGTCAGCCATTTGTATGATATACCCCTTGTAACAACTGTGGCAGAAGGGTTTGAATACGATTTTTTGAAGTTAAGTTTTTTTATGAAGGTGTTGTCAATATTCTCACCTGTATTTAACGGTATTATATATGACTTGGTAGGTGCTGTATCAAGAATCTGTTTGCCCATGAGCGTAAGGAGCCTTTCATAAGAACAGATAGAGAGGCTTATAAGCAGCAGCAGGCTGGTTATTAAAAACCATGGGGTTGTAAAGGCATCAAGGAGTCCGAATATTTTTACAAGGAATATGAATCGCCCCCCTGCATTTATATATTCGTTTATATCTCCGCCCTGCGGGAAGATTGTCCCGAGGAGGTAAAAGAACGAAAGTATCCCGAGAAAGAGTATAGATGTTTTTATAGAAGAAAATTTTTTATAAAGCCAGGTAGTTCTAATCTGCATAGTATTTGTAGTTTAAGATTATTTACGCATCACGCGCACGCATCACGATTTTTTACACTGCATACACATGCAAACTTGGAATGCCCAGCAGTTTTGCAAGCCAGTTAACGCCAAGGAATGTCATCATCATACATATAAAGCCGAGTATATTGAAAACAGATGCTGTATTACCCTGCCATTTTGGTATTGTCATGGAGTGGAGATACATGGCAAATACAGTCCATGTTATTAGCGACCATGTTTCTTTTGGATCCCAACTCCAGTATCTCCCCCAGGCGTCGTTTGCCCATGCTGCGCCTGAGAATATACCAAATGTCAGCAGAGGGAATCCGAAAAGCACAAGTTTGTGAGATGTCCTGTGGAATGCCTCAATATTGTTTAGGTCAAGACCATATCCGGAAGATTTCCCTTTTTTAAGGCAGGGTTTAATAAGGAGATATACAATCTCTATTGAGCAACTGACAACAAATACTGCGTACGAGAGGAATGCGAGTATCACATGATATTCAAACCACCAACTCTGCAGGGGAGGGGAGAGTGGTTCAACTGCAGGGCTTCTTGATAGAAGTGCGTAAAGTGATGCCCCCATTGCCAGAATGGTTACAGGTATGCCGGGGAGATAAATATCCTTCCATTTCCTGCCAACATAGAGGTATGTAATGGATGCGCTCCATGCAAACCATGAAAGACTTTCATAAAGGGTCTGAAACGGCGCCCTCTGTGCCTCTACTGTCCTGAAAAGTATCATGCCTGCATGGACAACAACAACTCCCCACAGGATACCCGCGGCTGCCTTGCCGACAGAGTTTTTCTTTGTCAAAAGATATGCAATGTGCAGGAACAGGGATACACCGTATAAGAATGCTACCAGCCAGAACAGCCTTAATTCTGTGGATAAAAGGAAAGAATCTCTTGCCAGAATAGTATCTATCATGGCAAAAAAATAACATACCTCTATTTGATTTGACAAGGCAAATGTTTATAGTTATATTTGTGGCAAATAAACCGAAAGGAAACATGATATGAACAAGATAAGATGTCAGTGCTGCGGCAAAGAGTTGCCTGCTGGCAGTTTAAAATATGTTGTAGAGATAAAGACATTTGCTGATTTTGACGGATATCTTGAACAGTGCCATGGGGATTTAGAGGAGGGCATGCTCGACCTTCTTGAAGAACTTTCTGATGTTGACCCAAAAGAGGTTGGAGACGATGTCTATCAGGATATGATATTTATACTCTGTAAAGATTGCAGGATGAGATTTATCAGGGACCCGTTCTGTATAGAAAAGGGCCTTTTTGAAGGTGATACCCTGAAGGGGACAATACACTGAGTTTCAGTTTTATTCAGGAGGGAAAAGTATTATATGTCTGGGCATTCAAGATGGGCTAATATAAAACACAAAAAGGCGAAGTCAGACGCCAAAAAAGGGAGGGTATTTACAAAAGTTATAAAAGAGGTAATGGTCGCTGCAAAGATGGGTGGCGGTGATATGTCTGCCAATCCGCGTTTAAGGACGGCAATAGAAAACGCAAGGGCTGAAAATGTACCCGCTGACAACATAAACAGGGCGATTAAAAAGGGAACAGGGGAATTAGAGGATGTTAATTACGAGGAATTTTTCTACGAGGGATATGGGGCAGGTGGTACTGCTGTTCTTGTGCTTATTATGACAGACAACAGGAACAGGACGGCATCAGAGGTGAGATACACATTTGCCAAATATGGCGGAAGGCTTGCTGAAAGCGGTTCAGTTTCATGGATGTTTGAGAAAAAAGGGATGTTTACATTTGATATGTCATCTATTACAGAAGAAAAACTTATGGAAGCAGCAATTGATGCAGGCGCAGAGGATGTTATAACAAATACAGAGGACAATGTCTTTGAGGTGTATACAGCGCCTCCTGATTTTCACTCGGTCAAGGGTACATTTGATAAAAAAGGGATGAAATATACCATTGCGGAAGTAAGCATGATTCCGAAAAATACCGTAAGATTGGAAGGCAAGGATGCTGTAAATGTCATTCGTCTGATGGAGGAGTTGGAAGACCTGGAGGATGTTCAGAATGTGTATGCCAATTTTGACATACCACCACAAGATATGGAGTGATAATATCGTGCAGAAAATCAAATTGCTTGACTTTGATTTTGAATTGTGAAAAACTTTCCTAAACTATTGCGGGGTGGAGCAGTCCGGTAGCTCGTCGGGCTCATAACCCGAAGGTCAGAGGTTCAAATCCTCTCCCCGCTACCAATAAAATCCATATTTTTAAATAGGTTAGGAGTCAATCCCATTTTTAGTTGAAATTCTTAGGCAGCTCTATATCTGCATCAGGCAGCCACTGCCTCCTTTCTTTCTTTTGTGTTCTTTATTTCTATCTCCCTTTGTAATGCCTTTCTTAGTTATGCAAGATGTCGGTATTCATTTACCACCCTATTCAGCCTTTGTTCTATCTGAAGTAATGATGCGGCTGCCCACCTTTGCTTCTGATTAGAGTTCTTCCAATAGTCTATCTTCCCAATCATCTGCTCTACTACCGCATGTATGCTCTCTATTATGTTCGTTGTAGCAAAGGCAAGACATAACTTTGAAAACAACTCTTAATCAGTGGGTCACAGGTTATATCCCTGTGCGGCACATCATCTTAAAATCAACAAATTACCTGCTTTCCACTGCATTTTCTAAATAACCCCCAACCGTCATTGACTTTTCTTGTCATTCTGCGATAATTGTCCTGCCTTTGAAAATTCCGAATTTGAGCAGGGGACGGCACATTTATTATTTAAAACTAGCAAAGCGAGATAAAAATGTCTAAAAAAACTGCTGTCATAATCGGAGCAGGTCCGGCAGGGCTGACTGCTGCCTATGAACTGCTTAAAAAGACAGACATCAAACCTGTTATCTTTGAATCTACAAATGAAATAGGCGGCATAGCAAGGACATTTAATTACAAAGGCAACCGCATGGATATGGGAGGACACCGCTTTTTTTCAAAGTCCGAAAGGGTTATGAAATGGTGGCTGGATATCCTGCCTATGCAGGGTTATCCTGCAAAAGACGATCTGCTACTAAACCGTGAAAAGGTATATTCCCGAAACCCTAATGCCCCTGACCCTGAAAAAACAGATGAAGTGATGCTTATTAGAAACCGCCTCTCAAGGATTTATTACCTGAGGAAATTTTTTGATTACCCTGTTTCCCTGAATATAAATACTGTCAAGAACTTAGGCATTATGAGGATTATCAGGATAGGGTTAAGTTACATCAGGATATGCTTTTTCCCTGTAAAAAATGAATCATCTCTCGAAGATTTTATGATAAACAGGTTCGGGAAAGAATTGTATATGACCTTTTTTAAGGACTATACACAAAAGGTATGGGGGGTTCATCCTTCAAAGATAAAGCCTGATTGGGGCACCCAGAGGATAAAGGGATTATCTGTTACAAAGGTTCTGATGCACGCAATAAAAAATATTTTTAATAAATCCGATAAATCTATTTCTCAGAAAAAGACAGAAACAAGCCTCATTGAGCAGTTTTTATATCCCAAATACGGACCAGGACATCTATGGGAAGAAGCATCCGCCAGAATAATCAGTATGGGCGGAGAAATTTTTCTGAACCATAAAGTTATCGGTATTAAATGCGATAATAACTGTATATCAGAAGTAGAAACATTGGATGGAAATACTGCGTTTAAAAAAAGAGCGGCAGCAGACTATGTCTTTTCTTCCATGCCAATAAAAGAACTTATAAGGGCAATGGGGGATGCTGTTGACAGTAAAATAAAACAAACTGCAGAGGGACTGGTATATCGTGATTTTATTACTGTTGGATTGTTGTTAAAAAAACTAAAGATACAGAACCAGACAGGAATAAAAACCATTGGCAATATAGTCCCTGATATATGGATATATATACAGGAAAGAGATGTTAATCTAGGAAGGTTTCAGGTATTTAATAACTGGAGCCCTTACATGGTCAGGGATTTGGAAAATACTGTGTGGGTAGGTCTGGAATATTTCTGCAATGATGGTGATGAACTATGGAATATGGATGATAAGGAATTTATCAACTTTGCGGTAAATGAACTGGTAAAGATAGGCATAATAGACCCTGTTGATGTTATTGACCGCTGCCTTGTCAGGGTGCCAAAGGCATACCCTGCATATCTTGGAACATATGACTGTTTTGATGAAATAAAAGATTATGTGAGCAGTTTTGAAAATCTGTTTTTGGTAGGAAGAAACGGAATGCACAGATACAATAATATGGACCATTCCATGCTGACAGCAATGATTGCTGTGGATAATATTGTGAATGGCGTAAAAACAAAAGAAAACATATGGGCAGTGAATACAGAAGAGAGCCACCATGAAGAAAGGTAGGAGAAATCTATCTGTTTATGCCTTCAAGGTTTCTGACAGCCTCTGCAAAATCAGGGTTGAGTTTTAAGGCGGTTTTGAATGCATCAGAAGCCTTTTCTGCCTGCCCCTTTTTAAGATAACTTACACCCAGGTCATTATATAATTCTGCGAAGTCAGGCTTGAGTTTTATGCCTGCAAGATATTCGGTTATTGCCTCATCAAAACGGCTGCTCATAATATACAACTTGCCAAGGTTGTAATGCAGAGAAAAATCATCAGGCTGAAACCTTGAGGCGTTCCTGAATGCCTCAATAGCCTCATCAAACCTTCCATCCTTGCTGTAAACAACACCCAGATTGTTGTATGCCTTTGTATAATCAGGCTTTATCCTTACTGCCTCCAAATACTCCTTAACGGCTTCTCCTGTGCGCCCCTGTTTTGCATATACATTGCCCAGATTATAGTGTGCTTCGTGATAATCGGGTTTTATCCCTATTGCCTCTGAAAATTCCTTAACAGCCTCTTCAAAACGGGACTGCTTTTCGTATGCCAAACCAAAACCGTTATGCGCCTCAGCAAAATCAGGCTTTATCTTTATTGCAATTGCATAATGTTTAACAGCATCTTCTAATTTAGACTGCTTATCGTATATGAAACCCAGATTATTATGCGCTAAATAATAATTCGGGTCTATCTGTATTGCCATTAGATATTCCTTTACAGCATCTTCAAATTGTTTTTTTTCAGCATATGCTACCCCTAAATTGTAATGCGGCCTTGCCTTTAACGGACTCTTTTTGGCTGTATCTCCCCATAATGCTATCTGTTCCTTCCAGACAGAATTCCTTGCATATGCCGCAACTGAAAATGCCAATATTATAAGCAACAGTACCGCTGTCATTGCCTTTTCAGTTGTCTTGTTTTTGTCACTGCCTGTAATCACAAATACACTTGCTGCAACTGCAATAATAAGACCTGCTGAAGGCAGATAGACCCTATGCTCAAATATAACATCTCTCAGGGGGATAATGCTCGATTCAGTGGATAATGTTATAAAAAAATAAAATATGCCGAATGATATCAGCCTGTATCCATATCTCTTGGCATTATATGTATATCTTGAACAATAAAAGAGGCATGCACCAGAAGTAAATATCAAAAAAAGGAATAGGAAAGACAGGAATACCTCAGGGGTTAAAAATGAACTGTATACAGGAAAATCATAGTCAAGGTTCTGGTCTACAGGGATAAAAAATAGTCTTATATATGTCACAATAACCCTGAACTGTGTAAAGAGATAAGCCAGCCTGGGTATTGCATCAGGGTCTTTGGATTTTTGCCCCATACTGCTGATGATACTTTCAAATGAATAACTGTCAGTCCTGATAAGGCTCAAGGGTATCAGGACAATTACAAGATAAAATGGAATCAGATAAAAGAGTTTTTTCTTTGTACTGCTTTCAAGAAACATCAACTCATAAATAGTAATGACCAGAGGGAGTGTAAAAGAAATCTCCTTTGTTTTTACCGCCGATACTGCTGCAAGGATGGACAAAAGATAGTATCCGTATCGCCTGCCGCCGGATTCTGAAAGCCTTGACTTGATGTACAGAACAAGCGAAAACAGGTAAAACAGTGCAGCAAGGGATGCAAGCCTCTGGCTGATATAGGTTACAGCCTGAGTCTGCAGAGGGTGGGATACAAATAAGAGGCTGCAGAAAAGTGCGAACATACCTCTATATTGTGCATCAGAAAAGGCTGCAGGGCGACGGTCTTTAAAAAAATGGGCTTTGAATGTAAGGCTCACAAGATAGTAAACAAGGAGCGCGTTAATAATGTGAACTGCCAGATTAAAGATGTGATAGCCTATAACATTCAATCCATGAAGTTTATAGTTTATGGCAAGAGTGAGATGTGCAACTATTCGGTTTTTAAACTGTTCCCTAAAACCCTTGTCAACAGAAGTCTCATCTAATCTTGAGGCATCCAGAAAATATTTGAAATCTTTGATGGCAGGATTCTCCACAATATACATACTGATGTCATCAAAGACAAAAGGCGCTTTAAAGGTGTTTGAATATATTAGAATACCAAGTGTTATTATAAAAAAGATGTGCAGGAAGGGTTTTGATAAAATACCGGTGCTGATATTATTATCTGATATCTCTTGTGGTGGAGTGGAGGTTTTTAATCTCTTTTTCTTGGAAGCCTTGCCCATTGCTATATTTAAGAGATGCTTGACACCAACTATACATCTGTTATGCCAACCCTTGCAAGAGGAAAAAATCAGGAGGAAGTATTCTTTGTTAACCATAAAGATTTTTGTTGAAAACCATATAAGTGTTAGTTTATTATTGCGGTGGCTGGCATCTAATTGACAAAAAACTCCGTATTTATATGAAACCCTCACGAGCCATTGGCGCACAAAAAGGCATGAAAATCTTGTTGCTGCCTGTCCCGCCTGTAAACCCGTGGCCTCTAAAAGCCTCCCATCCAAACGCTTTGCCAGCGGGACAGACAGCAATAGCAAAAAGATATTTTCGGGGCAATGCAAGAAAATTTGCCTCTTTTGCATCTTCTCTAATCTTTTTTATATCCTGTTTTATTTCATTCGATAAATCTTACAGCGATGATGACCTTTCAAATCTGGCAGTTGAAAAGATCAAATTTTCATCCAAGATTGAAAAGGCAAAGATAGCAGTCCTTAATTTTCTGCCGCTGCCAGACAAACTTCCCGATAAACTCCTGCCGCATGAAAGGGTCTTTACAGGGGAGTTTTATTCTCCAAAGCCAAAAGATATTAAGTTTGAAGGGGTCTTTATGCCTGCTAATTATCAGGAAATATTAGCCAGCAGCATCAAGATTATTAAGAAGGTCTACGGACTTGATATCAGGGTTGTCAGCAGCATCAGTGAGATACCAAAAAATACTAATTATATTATATTCGGTGCTGTAAAAGGCTTTAACTGTTCAGATGATAAGGCAGTTGTAGATTTGAACATACAAATTATTGACGGAAAAACCTATGAGGTAGTTAAAACCTTTCCAATAAAAAAATCTGCGACCCTCAATGAAAAATTATCAGTAAGTCAGCCAATTCATGTTGTGGGCAGTGCAGGCAGGGACTTTCATCAGCAGAGAAGCCTTTTGTCCGCATTATCTTATTCATCAATGCTTGATATTATCGGGATTATTGACCGTATTTGACAGATATGGATATGAAGAAATCTTTTGTCTTATGTCTTTTGATTTCAGCGCTGGTTTTGACAGCAGGTTATTCATCTGCCCAGAATCATAAGGCAGATATTAATAATTTAAACTTCCCGCGTCTCGGTCCTTCAGAATCATTTTCTTACACCTATCATCTTGAAAGAGGCAAGAATTATGAGCAGTTACTCTCTTTATTAAAAAAGGAATTAGCCGCAATCCAGATAATGGAGATATGGGCAAAGTCCGGGATAGACCTTACTGAAACAGAGAAAACAATAATAACACAGCAGTTTGCCGAAAAAGGTTCAAAAGACCCTGTAAAAGACTTTCTTAAAAGGCGTCAACTCACCCCTGAGTATGAAGATTATGATATAGAAGGCAAATTATTTATCCTTGACGATATTGCTGACATATACACATATGGTGTTTCTGATTTCAGAAGGGCACAGGAATATAATGATAAGGCAGAAAGGATTTTTGAAAAGATACGGAAGACAGGCATTAATCAGTCTCCTGTTTCTGATTATTACAACCAGAGGCGCCTCCTCTACTATTTTGCCCATCTTAATAATAAGGACATAAAAATCTCCCAGTCTCTTATAAGCCAGATACGGTTACTGGATTTTGAAGGTGTTGGAGCAAGGATTAAAGCGAGGAAAGACTTCCTTAAACTCAAACTCGGCATAGAAAACAGGCCAGACATGCAGGCAGTTAAAGAGGATAGCAGCAGCATAAAACTTTTAGACCACCTGCATTCGTTTGCAAAACAGACAGGCGTTTATGATGAATTCAATGCAAACCGCATCCTTGCTGCTGAGGCTTACAGGGATTTTCGCAGCACAAACGACATAAATTACCTTAAAAAAATTATTAAATATGGAGAAAAGGCATTAGAAAGAATACCTGTAAAATCCATAAGCAGCCTGAATTCAGTAAATCTTCTCCACTACTGGCTTGGTATCTCATACATCAAACTCGGCAGCAGCAAACAAGGCATAAAACACATGGAAGAATTTTTAGCAGGTATAGATGAACTGGACAGATTGGGTGTGGATGCTGATAATGAGAGAAGAAACCTCGTGGCAAAGGTCAACAAGGAATCTCAGGAAGAGATTAAATATCTGGAAGAAAAACAGCAGACTGTGCGGGAGTCTGAACCAGAGATGTTTGAAGATGACGAAGATGGTCCTAAAAGGGCGCCATCAAAAAAATCTTCTCCTGCCCAGATGATAAAACAGATAATGCAGAAATCCTTTGAAATATCAAGAATGCATATAGAAATGATTGCTTATGCCAGACAGTCATCAGTTGCCATACGAACAGAACAAAACCTTATTCGCCTGAAAGATGAATTATCAATACAACTGACCGCATACTACCTTAAACTAAACCGTTATCTGGACAGATTTGAGATGGCAGATTATTTCTTTGAACTCGGGAAGGCATACGAAGCAGAAGGTTTAAAAGACAAGGCATTTACGCATTATGCAGAGGCATCCAGCATAATAGAACAGCAACGTTCATCCATACTGACAGAACAGCAGAGAATAATATTCTTTGAGACAAAGACAGAATTGCATGAAAGGATAATAAGTCTCCTTGTATCTCTTAATAAGCCTGACACTGCTCTTGAATATGTGGAACGTTCAAAGTCAAGGGCTTTTGTGGATATACTCGGGAATACCCGCCTCAATCTCAAGAGCAGAGAGCAGACAGATAGATACAGCAATATCATTACAGCACAGGAAGAAGAGGATGATTTCTTAAACAACAGGAATATAACCTCTGAACAGATAAATGAATTTGCAAAGAGGTCTTCAAGGGGTGTTACCATTAAAGGTTTAATGAGCAAGCCTGCGCTTGACAAGGAGGATATTGAAATCCTGTCCATTTCAAGTGTCCTGCCCATTGCATCTGATGAGATAAAAAAGATTGTTCCGCCTGGTACTACCCTTTTAGAATACTATCTTACGAGTGACAGGGTTTATTGTTTTATTGTCAACAGCGAGAATATAAGTGTTGCATCAGTGCCGGTTAATATCAGAGAGGTTAGGGCAACTGTTGATAAATTGAGAGAAAATATAACAAACAGGGGCGAAGGCAGTGAATTATTAAAATATTTTTACAGCCTCCTGATACAGCCTGTTGAAGACAGGATAAAAGGGGATGAACTTATTATAGTCCCCCACGGTGTACTGCACTACATACCATTTCAGGCATTATTTGATGGAAGACAATATCTGATTGAAAGATTTGCCATATCATATTCTCCTAGCATAACTGTACTCAAATTGACAGAAGGCAGAGACTCTATTGGTAATAAAAAGGCTTTGGTTGTAGGCAACCCCACCCTTGACCTCAAGTTTGCAGAGGAGGAGGCTGTAAATGTATCAAAACTTTTACCAGGTTCAACACTTCTGACAAGAGATAAGGCAGCAAAATCATTTGTCAAGGAGAACGGCAGCAATTATGATTACATTCATGTTGCTGCACACGGCATATATGATGAGCAGACCCCTCTCAACTCAAGGATACTTTTTACAGGCGGAGATAAAACAATAGGTGGTGCACTGACAGCTGCAGAACTCTTCTCAACGAGATGGAATGCCTCTCTGGTTACACTTTCTGCATGCGAAAGCGGTTTGAGCAAGAACAAGAGCGGCGATGAACTGATAGGGCTGCAGAGGGGCATCTTTTTTGCCGGAACCCGTTCAATGATATCTTCCCTCTGGGGGGTTGATGACAGGGCTACAAGTGTATTGATGGACGTTTTTTATAAGAATCTGGCAGGCATGTCTAAGAGCAAATCGCTCCAGAAATCTCAGATTGAGACAATGAAACAGTTCCAGCATCCTTTCTTCTGGTCAGCATTTAACCTATTCGGGACAAGGAAGTAGGCACATGGGTAAGTTTATACAAGTTATAATTTCTATCATTATCCTCTCAATTTCAGGATGCGTGGAGAACAGCACAATAGTTGTATCAGGCAAGACAATCTTAAATAATATTGAAGTTGAAAAAAGGTATCCGCTGCGGGTGGCTTTGGTAGTTGATAAGAAATCCCTAAGCGATTTAAAAGAGGGGATGCAGACTGATACAAAATATATATTTCCATCAGGCAGGATAATGCCGGTCTATTACAGGGATATACTTGACAGGCACTTTGAATATGTTGAGATATTTCCTGAAGAATCTTCTGTATCAAAGGATAAGTTTGATTTAACCGCTTCTATGCAGGTTGATGGTTTCTCGTATGAAATCAGCGGGAGTTCCCCGCCGTACTGGGTAGTAAGAATATCAGGAACATTTTTTATTAAGTCAAATAATATCCAGAAGACCTTGTCCAGAAAGGTGATAGTTCAGGTTGTAGAACCGTATTTTCTGGACACCTCAGACCCGAAACAGGCAGCAGAACAAAAATATAACACTATCAACTCATTGACAGGGACTGCAATAAATCAATTCTTTTTTGAATTCTCAAAAATGCTGAACGGTTCACCACTTTTCAGTAAAGGGGATTTTAAAGACCTCAATGCCGTAGTTAATCTATTAATGGATACAAAGAAGCCTGTTTCTGCATATCTCCTGCAGCAGTTTTCAGAGGAACTGAAAAAAAGGGTAATCAATGCATATTATGCCAAAACATTGATAGCGGAAGGACTGGCAGCGGATTTGATAAATGAAATAAATGCTGCCCTTAAACGCGGGAGTATATATGATAAAAAACGTTTTGAGGGCATAGTATTGTCAGAAGGAACAAAAGAATTGCTTAATAAACCACCTGATGAAAAGAACCGCATAAGTTTAAACCGTCTCCTCCTTGAAGATGCATTTGCCGGGCATATAGAAAAATATGACCCTGTCTTATACGAAACCCTTTCTAGATTTAAGCCTTAAAAATTGACATATTCCCCGGCTAAAAACAGGGGTTTGAATCTTGTAATTTTTGAAATA
Source organism: Deltaproteobacteria bacterium GWC2_42_11 (assembly GCA_001797495.1). GTDB lineage: Bacteria > Desulfobacterota > GWC2-55-46 > UBA9637 > GWC2-42-11 > GWC2-42-11. The sequence goes on along the minus strand of MGPS01000004.1, from coordinate 23,219 downwards.
CACATATGATTTCACATCACAAGTCTTTTCTTGCCGAATAAATATAAAAATTTTCTACAATGACTGCATGAAACACCCAGGGAGAGATGTCGAGTTTCAGCCTTCTTACAGTCATCTCTTTTAAAAAATATCGTCTTGAACGGGATGCTTGCCGCAATCCCCGCTCCTTGGAGTGGGGTCAAGGCGATCGCTGCAGGGTTCTTCAACTTCATTTTGAAAGATAAAAAATTCCATTTTGAAGGGGAAATCGACTGGTGTGTACTTGCAGAGGGCGAGCCATTTCCTAACTGGCGGAGAGGGAGGGATTCGAACCCTCGGTAGAGTTTTAGCCCTACAACTGCTTAGCAGGCAGCTGCCTTCGACCACTCGGCCACCTCTCCCTGTCTATTGGGCAATTTCAAGAGTTCGTATATTATCAAATTTTTTCTTTGACGGCAAATTTTTTTTATAGTAGCAAAATCTACCGCTTGGGTAAAGGCTTTTTGCCCAAAACAAAGTACTTGACAACCCAAATCTCATTAAAGTATATTAGCATATACTTATAAGTTAAACCGAGGGAAAGCATGAAAGAATCAGCGGAACTATTCAAAATACTCTCTGTTGATAAACGGATAGAGATTATTGAACTCCTGAAAAAAGAGCCTGTGAGCGTTAATGCTTTAGCTGAAGCATTGAAGATAACCCAGTCTGCTGTATCCCAACATTTACGGATTCTTAAAGGTGCAGGTCTTGTCAAAGACGAACGGCAGGGATATTGGATATATTATTCTTTAAACCGGGATACACTTGAGAAGTGCCGTCAAAGACTTAACCTCATCTGCACCTGTGGTTGTTTGGGTCAACAGACAGTCACAGAGAAAAATTTAAGAGCAAAGAAGGGTTGATATTTTTTTGCTTAAGCGTATAAGTAAGTACGCATTAACTTAAACAGAAAGGAGGTGACAATAATGGCGAAAGACACCAAAGAACAAAAAGAAAAGCCCAAAGAAAAGAAGCCTGGAATCAAGACCCAGACAAAGAGTTCCTGCGGTTGCGGTTGCATCCCGCCTATTAAGACAAAATAGGTAAAATCAAGGTGGCGGGTTGTATTCAATCCGCCACCGCAACTTAAATTATAAGGAGGATAAGATGAAAGAGTTGATATTGATAACTTGCTACTGGCTGCATCTGATTGCTACAGTTATATGGGTTGGAGGGATTACCTTCATTCTTTTTATCGCAATACCATCATCCAAGCAAGTTTTGGGGGCAGAATCAGCTAAACTTATGGGAGATATTTCGAAAAGATTCACTCCATTGGCAAACTATAGCATTATGTTTCTGGTTATCACCGGAATTGTGTTAGCGGGGCTAAACAAACAATTTTCAGGGATTAGGGGTTTTGAAAACAATTGGACCACGGCTTTAATCCTGAAGTTGATTTTGGTTTTCAGCATGGCCGCGATTCATTTCTACAGGGGCTTGGTCTTATCTCCCAAGATTACGAGAACAGTATCAGAGACTGAAAAGGCAGGTTTACAAAAATTGTCCCTTAACTTGGTTAAGGTGAATTTTACATTAGGCTTATCAGTATTGCTGTTGAGCGGGGCTATATCTGTTCTCAGAGGTTATTGAAAATGAGAAGCCCGCTTTTGGCCACCCCCCGCAGTAGCGGAACAAAGATAAAAAATTCCAATCCCCCCCCAATTTTCTGATTGGCGGAGAGGGAGGGATTCGAACCCCCGGTGGCTCATCACCACAACGGTTTTCAAGACCGCCGCCTTCAACCGCTCGGCCACCTCTCCATATTATAATTTCAAATTTGAGATTTAAGATTTGAGATTTTTTCTATTCCTCCCATATATGGTTTTAATGCCTCTGGTATTTTAACACTGCCGTCTTCCTGCTGGAAGTTTTCCAGTATTGCAACAGCAGTCCTCCCAACTGCAAGTCCTGAACCATTAAGTGTATGTACGAATCTCGGTTTACCGCCCTCTTTTGGCTTATATCTTATATTTGCCCGTCTTGCCTGAAAGTCTTCAAAATTACTGCATGATGAGATTTCCCTGTAATTGTTCTGCCCGGGAAGCCATACCTCAATATCATAAGTCTTTGCTGCGCTAAAACCTATATCACCTGTGCAGAGTGCCACGACCCTGTACGCTAGTCCCATCCTTTTTAAAACCTCCTCTGCATTATTTGTAAGTTTTTCAAGTTCATTATAGGAACTTTCAGGTGTTGTAAATTTAACCAGTTCAACCTTGTTAAACTGGTGCTGCCTTATGAGCCCTTTTACATCCCTGCCATAAGAACCTGCCTCTTTGCGGAAACATGGTGTATATGCTGTGTAATATACAGGTAGTTCATCCTCTTTTAGAATCTCTTCCCGAAATATATTAGTAACAGGCACTTCTGCAGTCGGTATCAGGAAATGGTCCCATCCTTCGATCTTGAAAAGGTCGTCCTCGAATTTTGGGAGTTGACCTGTCCCTGTCATGCACTCTCTATTTACCATAAAGGGCGGCAGGATTTCAGTATATCCGTGTTCTTTTGTATGCAGGTCAAGCATGAAGTTTATAAGAGCCCTTTCAAGGAGTGCACCTGTACCTCTGTACAGTGTAAATCTTGCACCTGCGATCTTGCTCCCCCTTTCAAAATCAAGTATATCGAGTCTTTCACCAATCTCGCTGTGGTCCTTTGGCTGGAATGAGAATTTTGGTGTTTCACCCCATTTTCTGACTTCAACATTATCATCGGGTGTTTTTCCAAACGGTACAGATATATGTGGCAGATTGGGTACCGCAAGAAGTATCTCTTTAATGGCATCCTCTTTTTTGTTTATCTCGTCATCAAGTTCCCTTATCCTCTGGCTTGCAGTCTGCATTTCATTGAGGAGTGCTGATGCGTCCCTTTTTTCTTTTTTAAGTGTTCCTATCTCCCTGGATACCTCATTACTTTTTTGCTTTAGCGCCTCCACTTCTAAAATAAGTTTTCGCCGCTCCTCGTCCAGTCTCTTAAAATCAGAAAGGTTTATGTTCGTCCCCCTTAGACTCAATCGTCTTTCGACTTCGGCAATATTTTCTCTAATAAATTTTATGTCAAGCATTGTTTAGTTAGCAGGGACAATTAGCAAACTGTAGGGGCAATTCATGAATTGCCCCTACTAGAAACTTTCCCCCATCTTTTGTAGAGATTATTTTCTATCCCCATAGCATCCAGTATTTTGCCTACAACAAAGTTTATCATGTCATCCACGCTGCATGGTTTATGGTAGAAGCCTGGCATTGCAGGGATTATGTGTGCGCCCATTTTACATAGTTTAAGCATATTTTCAAGGTGTATCTGGTTTAAAGGTGTTTCGCGCGGCACAAGAATAAGGTTTCCTTTTTCTTTCAATACCACATCTGCTGTCCTTTCAATAAGATTCCCTGAAACTCCGCAGGCAATCCTTGCCAGTGTCCCCATAGAGCACGGGCATATAATCATATCTTTTTTAGAGGATGAGCCGCTGGCAAGGGGTGAGAGGAGGTTGTCGTAAGGATGATATTTCAGGCGGCTCTCTGACCGTTTGAAATATCTGTTTAAGGTTGTAATGGCATCTTTCCTGTTTTTACCTAAATTTAAACCTGTTTCGTGTTTAATAACCAAAAAGCCATTAGGGGAGATGATAAGGTTTACATCTCCCCCTTTTTTAAGCAGTTCATCTGCCAGTCTTAAGCCGTATATGCTGCCGCTTGCGCCTGTTATTGCAACAACAATAACTTTTTTATCCAAAAAAATATTACTCCTTCATCCTTATTGCTGCAAAGAATGTGCTGCTGCCTCTCTGTATAAGGAAACGCACTGTCTTGTCCTTTCCTGCCTTTTTCATTACATCCCTGTAGTCATTCAAATCCTTTATCTCTGCACCGTTCACCTCTTTTACTATGTCTCCTCTTCTTATGCCTGCCTTTGCTGCAGGGCTTTCAGGTTTTACATTGACAACGATCACACCTTCTGCATCTTTCAGTCCATATCTCCTTGCAATGTCAGGGGTTATACCCTGGACTGCCATGCCAATCTTCTTTTCTGGTGCTGCATCTTCTTTCTCTTCTCTTTCAGCAGCCTCAACATCGTCCTTCATAGTACTTACAGTGACTGAAACAATCTTTTCCTTACCATCCCTGATTACCTTTACCTTTACAGTCTTGCCCGGTGAGGTGACTGCAACTGTCTTCGGCAGGTCGTTAACCTCTTTAATCTCCTTACTGTCAAATTCAACTATAATATCGCCAGACTTTATCCCTCCCTTTTCTGCGGGGTCTCCCTTGCTTACAGATGATACAAGGGCGCCGTAACGTTCTTTCAGTCCAAACGACTGGGCAAGTTCAGGTGTAACATCCTGTATAGATACACCTATCCATCCTCTGGTAACCCTGCCTTTTTCTTTGAGCTGCACAAGTATATCCTTTGCCATGTTTATTGGTGTGGCAAAGCCTATACCCTGTCCTCCTGCGATAATCGCTGTATTTATACCCATAACCTCACCTCTTAAATTAAAAAGAGGGCCGCCGCTGTTGCCGGGGTTTATTGAGGCATCGGTCTGGATAAAGTTGTCGTATGGTCCGGCGCCGATTAACCTGCCTTTTGCGCTGACTATCCCTGATGTAACAGTATGGCTTAGACCAAACGGGTTGCCTATTGCCATGACCCATTCGCCTATCTGGAGTTTATCAGAATCACCCAGCGCTGCTGCATGGAGGTTTTCACCGGCGTCTATCTTTATAAGCGCTATATCAAGCCTTGCATCTGTCCCGATAATCTTTGCCTTGTATTCTTTTTTGGTAGTGAGTGTTACAAGTATCTCCTCTGCATTTTCAACCACATGGTTATTTGTAAGAATATACCCGTCTTTATTGATTATAAAGCCTGAGCCAAGACTCTGCCTTTTAAATTCCTGCTTTGGCATCTCTCCAAAAAATCTGAACGGGTCTTCACCGCCAAAGAAGTCTTCAAATGGACTTTTGAATTCAGGGAACGGGACTACAGAACGCTCTTTTACTATCTGTGTAGTGCTTATGTTTACAACCACAGGGCTTAAGTCCTTTGCCAGGTCAATAAATGAATTGATACCAAGGGAAATACCTTCAACCTTTTTATCCCCGTTCTCCTTCCAGAAACTTTCTGCCCCTGTAGTGGGTGCTATGCCGAGTCTTGCTGTCAACGCTATCCCAAGTATAAGCGATGCAAGACCCACTGTAAAAAGGGTTATTAAGCCAAACCTATTTTTCTCGGAAAACATCTCTTCTCTCCTTTTTCTTATTTTTATTTTTTTGATGAGTTACTGACATACCGCATCCATAAATCAGACTTTAGACTAAAGATTAAAAAGCATTAAGTCTATAGTCTGTTGTCTGTTGTCTTTGGTCTATTCCTACTCCACCTCTACCTTCACCTGTTTTAGTTTTGCCTCTTGTACCTTTGGCAGTGTAATCTCAAGCACGCCGTCCTTATATTTTGCAGACACCTTGTCTCTGTTGACAATATTCGGTAGTGTAAATGACCGCTGGAATGCGCCGTATGCCCTCTCCATCCTGTGGTAATTTTCTTCTTTTATTTCCTTTTCAAATTTCCGTTCACCTTTCAGGACAAGCATATTATCCTTTACCTCTATGGATATATCCCCCTTGTTCATACCCGGCACCTCCGCTTTCAGGACAATATTTTCATCTGTTTCATAAATATCAACAGCAGGAGACCATATACCCCTTGCGAGTTCTTCTCCTTCCCCTTTTGCTGTCCTTGCAAATGTCTCGTCAAATAAACGGTTCATCCTGTCCTGAATAGAGAGTAAGTCTTTGAATGGGTCCCATTTTATAATTGCCATTGATTTACCCTCCTGTGTTTTAAGCCTGTCGGCTGTAAAGTTATTTTATTGCAGTAATTATAATTTATTCCACATGTAGAGTTTTGTCAATAGGAGAACTATAACCGTAAAATAGCGATTAAAAACCTCGCCATTTTACAAACCGGGCTCCTAAAGGGACAGGCAACTTTTTTACAAAAAAAGTAGCCTGTCCCTCTCGGTGAACATACGGCTCGTCTCAAAAATTGTCCGCTGCCTCGTCTGGCAGCCAACTTGCAGGTTTCCCCAAAAATCAATGTCTATTTTTGGGCTATAAACACCAGTGTTCAAGGAGTTAAGCCTTTTTAAACAGGAGTTTTTCACCCTCTGTATCTATTGTAACCTTGTCCTCTGCATTAAATTCACCATTTAGCAGCCTTGTGGCAAGTTCGTCCTGAACCCTGTGCTGGATGAGTCTCTTCAGGGGTCTTGCACCGTATGCAGGGTCATAACCTTGTTCTGCAAGGAGTGTTTTTGCAGCATTGGTCAACGTAATCTCAATCTTTTTTTCCTGCAGAAGTTTCTTCAGTCTTTCTATTTGTATATCAACAATTGACTTTATATGCTCCCTTGAAAGCGGATGAAAAATTATTATATCATCAACCCTGTTTAAAAACTCAGGCTTAAACTCAAGTTTCAGGTTTTCCATAACCCTTGTTCTGATTTCATCATAATCCTTCTCTCCAAGTTCAGTTAGAAACTGACTCCCTGTGTTTGATGTCATTATCACGACACTGTTTTTGAAGTCAACTGTCCGTCCCTGTCCATCCGTAAGTCTGCCGTCATCAAGTATCTGTAAGAATATATTAAAGACATCCTGATGTGCCTTTTCAATCTCATCAAACAAAAGCACAGAATAAGGTCTCCGCCGCACAGCCTCTGTTAAATACCCGCCTTCTTCATAACCCACATATCCCGGCGGCGCACCTATAAGTTTTGCAACAGAATGTTTTTCCATGAACTCAGACATATCAATCCGGACCATAGCATGTTCATCATCAAACAAAAATTCTGCAAGCGCCCTTGCAGTCTCAGTCTTTCCAACGCCTGTTTGTCCTAAAAATATAAATGAACCAATTGGTCTGTTTGCATCCTGAAGCCCTGCCCTTGCCCTTCTCACTGCATTTGAAATCACCTTTATTGCTTCATCCTGTCCAATAACCCTCTTTCTAAGCCTATCCTCCATGTGCAGGAGTTTTTCCTTTTCAGCCTCCATCATCCTTGTAACAGGTACCCCTGTCCATTTGGATACAACCTCTGCAATGTCCTCTGAATCTACCTCTTCTTTTAACATCCTCTGGTCTTTCTGGAGTTCGGCAAGTTTTTTCTGGGCATCAATAAGTTCTTTTTCAAGTTGAACAAGCACGCCGTATTTTAATTCTGCCGCCCTTCCAAGGTCGCCGGCCCTTTCTGCTGACTGAGCCTTCTGCTTTGCATCCTCTATGCCGCCTTTTATTTTTCTGATGTTTGAAATCACCCCTTTTTCTTCCTGCCAGTGCACCTTTAGTCTTGAACTATCTTCCTTCAGATTTGCCAGTTCTCTTTCTATCTTTTCAAGCCTCTCCAGAGATGTTCTGTCTGTCTCTTTTTTAAGCGCCTGTTTTTCTATTTCAAGTTGGATTATTTTTCTTTCTATTTCATCTATCTCTGTCGGCATGCTGTCTATCTCAATACGGAGCCTTGATGCTGACTCGTCAATGAGGTCTATCGCCTTATCAGGCAGAAACCTGTCTGTGATATAGCGGTGGGATAAAGTCGCTGCCGCAACTATTGCAGAGTCTGCAATGCGGACACCGTGATGAACCTCATACCTCTCTTTCAGCCCGCGCAGTATCGCTATAGTGTCCGCAACATTCGGCTCACCAACATATACAGGCTGGAACCGCCGTTCAAGCGCAGCATCCTTTTCAATATGTTTTCTGTATTCGTCAAGGGTTGTTGCGCCAACACATCTGAGTTCACCCCTTGCGAGTGCAGGTTTCAGCATGTTTGATGCATCCATTGCACCCTCAGCAGCGCCTGCACCGACAAGTGTATGGAGTTCGTCTATGAAAAGTATTACTGAACCGCTTGCCTCGTCTATCTCCCGCAGTACTGCCTTAAGCCTGTCCTCAAATTCACCCCTGTATTTTGAACCTGCGATTAAGGCGCCTAAATCAAGGGCGAGGAGTTTTTTATTCTTTAATGTTTCAGGCACATCCCCTGATACAATCCTCTGGGCAAGCCCTTCGACGATTGCGGTCTTCCCCACACCTGCCTCACCTATCAAAACAGGGTTGTTCTTTGTCCTCCTTGACAGAACCTGAACGACCCGCCTTATCTCATCGTCTCTGCCAATGACAGGGTCAAGTTTGTCCCTTCTTGCCAGTTCTACGAGGTCCCTTGTATATTTCGTCAAAGCCTGATATTTTTCCTCAGGATTCTGGTCTGTGATGCGATGTGCCCCCCTTATTGATGTCATTGCCTTGAGTATGGTATTCTTTGCTGCACCCTGTGCTGTCAGAACCTTCCCTGTCTCATCCTTTCCGTCTGCAAGTGCAAGAAGTACATGCTCTGTTGAAATAAATTCATCCCTGAGCCTCTGCGCCTCTTCAAAAGCCCGATCAATAGTATTTTTAAGATTGGGTGTTATATATGTTTCACCTGCGCCTGCTACCTTCGGGACTTTCTTAATAATCTCTTCAACCTGATTTTTTATAAGAGGGATGTTTACACCAATCCTTTGAAGTATTGGCGAGACTATCCCGCCATCCTGCTGCATCATTGCCAGAAGGAGATGCGGTGTGTCAACTGCCTGATGCTGATATTTATCAGCGATTGATTGGCTGTTCTGCAGTGCTTCCTGAAGTTTTATTGTGAACCTGTCAAAACGCATGGGATTTCTCAGATTTTCTGCGGAATTATGTTATGCAAAAAAATAACCCTGTTAAAACAGGGCTCTTAAAAAGTCAAAATGCACAATGAAACGATCCGCTTCGTTGGTGTCCCGAATTCAAAATAAAATACCTTAATTTTGTTTTTTTGATATTTGGTTTTTGCATTTTTTTAAACTATCTTGCCACAAATACAGGACCGTCCACCTTTCTTATGACATATTCTGTTGTACTGCCCAATACCATTTCATATATCTTTGAATGTCCTGAAAGACCCATAAATATGAGGTCGTGATTGTTTCCCTTGTAATATTTAACTATCTCTTCAGGTGAGTCGCCCTCCAAAATGACAAATCTTGCATCAACATGATATGGTTTCAGATAGTCTTCTGCCATTTTCAATACATCCGCAGAATGTCTGTCTTTTGATAAGTTTATAACGGTTACAGACTGTTTCAGGTCTTTTAAAAACTCTGCTGCGTAGTGAAGCGTTTTACTTGCAGATGCACTGCCGTCAAAGGCGAACATGGGTTTTGATATTTCCTTATATTCCTCAGATACAACCATAACCGGCTGCGGTGATTTTCTCATTATCCCTTCTGCTGCTGAGCCGAAAAGACCGTATTCAAATTTAACATTTATACCCCTTCTCCCTATTATTACAAGGTCTGTAAGTTTTGCCCTTTCGCATATCTCATTAACAACAATGCCGTTTTCCATAAAACTTTCATGCCGCACATTTTCCTTTCTGCATACATCGGAAAAATCTTTGAGGATAGTCTTTCCTTTTTCCTCAAGTACTTCACGCATTTTCGAGGAAAAATTAAGAAAAGGTTCAAAGCCCAGTGAACCCGAGAGGTCGTGTAGGAAAGATCCTTCAAGGGCAACTATGTCTATAATATGAAGTCCTATCAGATTGGCGTGAAACCTTTTTGCCAGAAAGATGCCGTATTCAAGCGCAGTCTTGCTGTGTTTTGAACCGTCCTGGGGTACAAGGATATTCTTAATCATGCACATCTCCTTTTTTAAACCGGGATTAACTCTCGTTCGTTCATACTGCTGACAACTATTTCGCTGTCAAAGGCATCTGCCCTGAAGGCATCTCCTTCCTTCCAGCAGAGTGTTATCGGTATCTTCACCTTTTCATCTATATTCCTTTTCAGGAACCTTGCACCGTATTTAACACTATATCCTGTCTCTACCAAAGTATCAATTGCCTCGTCTGTAATATACAATGTTTTGCTGAAATCTTTCATATGCTTCCTGATTTCTTCAGTATGGATTATTGTAATCTTTCTGACCTCATCTCTCGTAAGAGGGGAGAATACTACTATTTCGTCTATCCTATTAAGGAACTCAGGTGAAAATGTATTTTCTACCTCTTTAATTATATTTTTTTTCAGGTCATTTATGTCTGAACCGTCCTGCAGAAAGCCGAGTGGTTTTGTAAATTTCCTAAACTCGTCTGTTCCAAGGTTGCTTGTCATGATAATAACAGTATCGCTGAAATAAACCCTCTTGCCCCTGCCGTCTGTAAGCCACCCCTCATCAAAGACCTGCAGGAACAGGTTAAGCACATAAGGGTTTGCCTTCTCAACCTCATCAAGGAGGAGGATCGAATACGGGTTTTCCCGAATCTGGTTTGTAAGTATTCCGCCCCGTTCAGATCCTACTATGCCGCGGGGCATGCCTATCAGTTTATCGACTGCCACTGTAGAATCCTTGTACTCGGACATGTCAAGCCGTATCAACTTCTTTTCGTCGCCGAACAGGAACTCTGCCAAAGATTTTGCGAGTTCTGTCTTGCCGACACCTGTTGGTCCGAGAAAGAGGAATACACCGTCAGGTTTTGAGTAGTTTTCCTTTAATGGCCCTTTGTTTAGTTTAAGTCTCTTAGCAAGTTTTGTTATTGCCTCTTTTTGACCTATAACCCTTTTCGATATAACATCTTCTATATTCCTGAACCTGGCTGTAGTGTCCCTGAATATCATATCCTTTGGTATCTTTGTTTCCTGGGATACTACCTCTGCAATATCATCCCTGTTTACAGGTCTGTCCCTCTTGTTTATCTCCACCTTTACACATGCTGTGTCGAGCCAACTGATTGGTTTATCGGGCATGCGCAGGCTCCTCATATACCTCTCTGACATATCAATTGCTGTATCGATGGCATCATCGGCTATACTGACCGAGTAGTTCTTTTCAAGCCTTCCCCTTATGCCGTAAAGTATCTTCTTCGTGTCTTCTGCAGATGGCTCGTCTATATGTACGACCCTGAACCTCCTTGCCAGTGCCTCATCTTCGGCTATATACTCCTTGTATTCAGCAGAGGTCGTCGCACCTATAATCTGCACCTCGCCCCTTGCAAGCGTTGCCTTGAATATATTAGCAGCATCCGACGGCACCCCCATTGCTGAACCTGCGCCAATAAGGGTATGTGCCTCGTCAACAAACAGTATAATATTATTCCTCTCCCTGAGTTCCTTTATTATCTTTTCAACCCTGTCCTCAAACATTCCCCTGAATATTGTGCCTGCAACAACTGAGTTCATCTGGAGGTTTAGAATCTGTTTATTCCTGAGCCTCTTCGGGACTTCTTGCTGGCTGAACTCTATCTTTCTCGCAAGCCCTTCAACAACAGCAGTTTTACCGACGCCCGGTTCTCCTATAATCATGACAGAATTACTCCGCTCCACATGGCATAATGTCTCCATTATCTGCCGTATCTCTTTATCCCTGCCTATTATCGGCGGGAGTTTATCGTAATGTGCGAGTTTATTCAGGTTTACAGCAAAGTGTTTAAGGTTAGGAGGGAGTTCAAACTTCTTTTTAAGGTCTTCTTCAACCTCCTCCAGAGTTCGTACCCTTATGTTTATAGTCCGTCTCACGCTTTCCGGTTCTATGCCAAAACTCTTGAATATCTTTACAGGGGTTGAGTTAGTATCCATGAATATTGCTGCCAGAAGGTCGGTAGAGTCTATCATATCCCTGTCCCATCTCTGTGCCTCTTCCCACGCCAGCCTGAAAACATTTTTGGTTGCAGGCGGAACTTTCAATCCAATGCCTATGTATTGACGGCAGATATTCAGGTGTTCATTTACAAAAGATATGATCTGCCTTGTATCAAGGTTTAAATCCAGCATCATCTCGTTAAAGAAAACTGCTTCAACTTTAGCAAAAGAGACGAATATATGTTCAACTCCAAGATAGTAATGCTGTCTCTTCTGGGACTGTTCAATGGCTCCCTCAAGCACCCTGGTTGCCCGTAGTGTCAATCGCTCTCTTATGCTGTCTATCTCTAACATGGTATAAACCTACCATCCTTTATTTGAACGAGGGTCGTATGGATGTGTCTTCTGGAATTCTTTTAATAAATCCTGAGCCTTCTGACTTAAGTCCCTGGGCGTTATTATTTGAATTATAACATATTGATCGCCCCTTGTCTTTGATTTTTTATTTTCTATGCCTTTCCCTTTTAATCTCAACTTTTGTCCTGCTGAAGTCCCAGGTGGTATGGTCAGGAGTGTAGTGCCGTCTACGGTGGGTATTTTTATCTTTGCACCAAGGCTTGCCTCAACAATGGTTACTGGCAGGTCAATATATATATCATTTCCTTTTCTTAAGAAGTATGGATGCGATCTTACACTTGTGATTATATAAAGGTCCCCAGGCTTACCGCCTCCTATGCCGGGACTTCCCTTGCCTGCAATCCTAACCTTTGAACCATCATCAATACCCGGTGGTATCCTTACCGTTATCCCCTCGCGTAGTATATCCCGTCCCTGTCCATGGCACACATAACACTGCTCTGCTATAGTTGTGTAACCAGTGCCTGCGCACGCAGTGCAGGTCTGCCTTATCGTAAACCCGCCTTTTGTAACTTCCTTTTGCCCTTTTCCATGACATACAGTGCATTGCCTTTTTTCTGCGCCTGGCTTTGCCCCGCTGCCTCCGCATGCAGAGCAGACTATTTCTTTATCTGCAGTAACCCTTACCTCGGTTCCCTTTACAGCCTCCTCAAAACTAAGTTCAACCCTGTATTCTATATCCCTGCCGCTATTTACATCCGGCCACTGGCTGCCCTTTTTGCCGAAAACATCTCCGAATATGTCTTCTATGCCTCCAATATTACCAATATCAAAACCGAAATCTCCTATATTAAACCCGCCTGGACCAGTTGTATATGTCCTGCCTCCTTCAAAGCCCGGTTTAAAGGGGAAAGACCCCATCCTGTCATACTGCGCCCTTTTCTGTGTATCACTCAGGACCTCATATGCCTCGCTTATCTCTTTAAATCTTGTCTCTGCGTTTTTATTGCCGGGATTTACATCAGGGTGATATTTTTTTGCAAGTTTCCGGTATGCTTTTTTAATCTCATCTTCTACGGCGGTTTTATTTACACCGAGAATATCGTAGTAGTCCTTTTTAGCCATAAGGGTAAAACCGTTATGCGTGTGCGTTATACGTGGTGCGTATTAGAAGCCGTTATACGTGAGCGTGAAAAACTTAAAACACGTATAACGCATCACGCACACGCATCACGGCTTTTTCTCATCTTCCACAAACTCTGCGTCAACAACATTGCCTTCTTTTTTACTGCCGGTATCTGCTGATGCAGCACCTGCCTGTCCTGAAGCAGTCTGTTGATACATTACTTCTGCCATTTTATGAGATGCCTGATTTATCCTGTCAAGCGCCTTTTTCATCTCTGTCATATCCTCTTTAGATAATGCATTTTTTGCTTCGGACAATGCATCTTCGACTGCCTTTATATCAGACTCTGACAATTTACCCCTGTTTTCATTAAGTATCTTTTCTGTAGAATATACAAGAGAATCCAGTTGATTCCTTGTCTCAACCGCCTCTTTTCTAGTCCTGTCTTCTTCTGCATGGAGTTCAGCGTCCTTTACCATCTTTTCGACCTCATCCTTTGCAAGGCCGCTTGATGCGGTGATTGTAATCCTCTGTTCCTTTCCTGTTGCCATGTCCTTTGCAGATACATTCAGTATGCCATTGGCATCGATATCAAAGGCAACCTCTACCTGCGGGATGCCCCTTGGCGCAGATGGTAGTCCTATAAGGTGAAACTTGCCCAGTGTCCTGTTATCCCTTGCGAGTTCCCTTTCACCCTGTAGAACATGGATTTCAACAGATGTCTGGTTATCAGCAGCGGTTGTAAATACCTCTTTTTTTCTTGTTGGAATGGTGGTGTTGCGGTTTATCAGTTTTGTCATCACACCGCCGAGGGTCTCTACACCCAGTGAAAGGGGTGTTACATCCAGAAGCACAACATCCCTTACCTCCCCTGCAAGAACAGCACCTTGTATGGCAGCGCCTACAGCAACCACCTCATCAGGGTTAACTCCCTTATGCGGTTCCTTCCCGAAGAAACTTTTTACAAACTCCTGTATCTTTGGCATCCTTGTCATGCCGCCGACAAGAACAACCTCATCTATATCAGACTGGCTCAAGCCGGCATCTCTGATCGCCTGTTCACATGGTCTGTGACTCCTCTCGGTAAGGTCTTCTGTCAACTGTTCAAGTTTTGCCCTGGAAAAACGCATGACAAGATGTTTTGGTCCTGTTGCGTCTGCTGTTATAAACGGCAGGTTTATCTCTGACTCCATTGTGGATGATAGTTCTATCTTTGCCTTTTCTGCTGCCTCTTTAAGCCTCTGGAGCGCCATCTTGTCCTTTGAAAGGTCTATACCCTGGTCTTTTTTAAACTCAGAAATAATCCAGTCAATAATCTTTTGGTCATAGTTGTCTCCGCCGAGATGGGTGTCCCCGTTTGTTGCCTTTACCTCAAAGACGCCTTCACCGACATCAAGCACTGATATATCAAATGTGCCGCCTCCAAAATCATACACAGAGATGGTCTCTTCCTTTTTCTTATCAAGCCCGTATGCAAGGGATGACGCAGTCGGCTCATTTATAATCCTTTTAACATCTAATCCTGCAATCTCGCCTGCCTCCTTTGTCGCCTGCCTCTGCGCATCATTAAAATACGCAGGGACTGTGATAACAGCCTCTTTAACAGGCTCTCCGAGATATGCCTCTGCTGCCCTTTTTAGTTTTTGGAGTATGAATGCGGATATTTGAGGAGGGGTATATCTTTTGCCCATTGCCTCCACTTCAACCCTGCTCTCCTTGCCGCTTATCACCTTGTATGGAACCATCTTCATCTCTTCGGTAACCTCATCATATCTTCTGCCCATAAACCTCTTTATTGAAAAGATGGTATTTTCAGGATTTGTTATTGCCTGCCTCTTTGCCACCTGTCCTACAAGGACTTCACCATCCCGTGTAAATGCCACAACAGACGGGGTAATCCTGTTGCCTTCTTCATTCACTATAACCTTTGGCTCCCCGCCTTCCATAACAGCGACAACAGAATTAGTTGTGCCGAGGTCTATGCCTATAATCTTTCCCATAATAATTTATCCTCCTATGTCTATAAGGGTGTAGTTAGGTAAAATTTATGCACGAAAAAGCTTTTTGTCAAGGTTAGTTATATTGCCCTGAATGCCTTTTTTACTGCATCAAGGGTTTTTGCAATATCCTTATCTGTATGGGCAGTTGATACAAATATAGCCTCAAACTGAGACGGCGGCAGATACACACAATTTTCAAGCATCTTTCTGAAATACTTTCCAAACTTTTCAAGGTTTGATTTTTTGGCATCCGAATAGTTATGGACAGGGGAGTCTGTAAAAAACAGTGTAAACATAGAGCCTGATTTTGCAAGTCGTGCAGGCAGACCTTTCTTTTTTGCCATCTCTTCAACCCCATTGCATAATTTATCTGTTGTGGATAAAAGTTTTTCATAAACACCCTTTTTCTTAAGTTCCTTCAGTGTGGCAATCCCTGCTGTCATGGCAAGGGGGTTTCCTGATAATGTGCCTGCCTGATATACTGGTCCTGAAGGGGATAGATTTTGCATTATCTTTTTCTTTCCGCCGAACGCACCAACCGGTAAGCCGCCGCCGATGACCTTTCCAAGGCATGTCATATCAGGGTCTATTTCATATAGTTTTTGGACGCCGCCGAATGTACTCCTGAAACCGCTCATAACCTCATCAAGTATCAAGAGTGCCCCGTATCTTTCACAGAGGGATTTAAGTTTTTTCAGGAAATCATTTTGCGGGAGGACAACACCCATATTCCCGGGCACAGGTTCAACTATTACACAGGCAATGCCTTCAGGGTCTTTTTCAAAAAGCATTTTTACAGAATTTATATCGTTGTAAACAGCGGTGTATGTGTTCTTTGCAATATCTGCAGGCACACCAGGGCTGTCTGGGACGCCTAAAGTGGTTGCACCTGAACCTGCCTTTACAAGTAAACTGTCAGAATGTCCGTGATAGCAGCCTTCAAATTTTATTATCCTGTCCCTTTTTGTATATGCCCTTGCAAGTCTTATCACCCCCATTGCAGCCTCTGTCCCGGAATTTACAAACCTGACCATTTCCATGGACGGAAATGCCTCAAGAACAAGTTCAGCAAGTTCTACCTCAAGCGGCGTTGGCGCACCGTAACTTGTGCCTTTATCAACTGCCTTTTTAACTGCTTCTGCGACCTTTGGATGACAGTGCCCCAAAATCATGGGCCCCCACGAACCCACATAATCTATAAATATATTGCCGTCTATATCATATATCTTTGAACCCTTTGCCTTTTTTATAAAGGGCGGATTGCTGCCTACAGCCCTGAACGCCCTCACAGGACTATTTACCCCGCCCGGCAGAATGTTTTTTGCCCTCTCTAAAAGTTTTGATGATTTTGAAAATTTCATTTATACCTCCTTGAACAATAAAGAAACTGGAGACTGGAGATGAGGGTTTATTCTTTCCTAACTCAAAACTCTTTCCAGTCCCTAGCCCCTCTTCTATAAATCTTGATTAACATAAGAGGTGAGACAGTGTCAAGGAATGGTAACAGACCAAACTATAAATTGACTTATATGGATTTCTTTTTTAAGATTGTTAAAAAAAGGAGGCTTTCGTTGTTCCGCCGCGTAGACATATCAGGGCTTAAGGCAAAACTTATTTTTATAATGTTACTTCTGTCAGCTATCCTAATGGTCTTGCTCCTTGCCATTTACACAAGGGCTGAAAGGGAATTGATAAGGCAGGTGGAGAGGCATACTGATGAACTCTCTGCTGCGATTCAGATAAGCATAGAGCAATTAACAAACCCGTCTGATGAAATAAGTGATATAAAACTCAAACAATATGTTGAGAGGGTAAAGGGAAAGGGGATAAAAGAGGTATCCATCTTAACCAATGAGAGAGAGGTTATTGCAAGTTCCAACCCTGCGCTTACAGGCAAGGTTATTGATATAAAGGGGGACAGGGTTAAGACATCCAGTGAGGTGCAGGAGTTTATGAGCATCGCAAAGGGACGGAGGAACTACGATATATTCCTTCCTGTTGTTGTAGGCAATGAGCAGTTCGGGTTTGTCCATATAGCAATGCAGTTTGATGATTTTGCAGAACTCATGCACTCAAATAATATTAAAAGACTTTTTGCCACAGGCATTGTATTTGTAATCGGTATCATTACCTCTGTATTTCTTGCAACGCGGTATACCCGTCCCATAAATAATCTATCAGCAGCGGCAGAAAGGGTCGCGTCAGGCGACCTCGCAATCAGTCTTCCTGAAAAAGGTGGAGGTGAGATAAAAAAACTTACAGAGCACTTTAACAAGATGGTAAAGGGACTTTCAGAGACAAAGGAACTGGAGGCAAGACTTAAAGAGGCTGAACACCTTTCAACTATAGGACATCTTGCATCAGGGATTGCCCATGAGGTGCGAAACCCCCTGAATTTTATAAACCTGAGTATTGCCCATATAGCGAATAAGTTTTCCCCTGATGATGAGAGGTGCAAAGAAGAATTTATCAATACAATCAATGGAATAAAAGGAGAAGTTCAGAGACTGAATAACATGATAGTAAACTTTCTGGATTACGGAAAACCGCTTAAATTGAAAATCCAGAATATACCTTTAGATACCATAATTGAAGATGTATTAAGGGTTGTGGAACATAAGATACTGGAGGACAATATTATAGTAGAGAAAAGGTTTTCAGAGGATGATCTTACTGCGCCTGTAGATGCCCAGCAGATAAAAATCTGCATACTTAATCTTATACTGAATTCCATTCAGGCAGTGGAGGGAAATAAGGGCAGAATAATAGTAGAGGCATCAAAGAATGATGAGCATATCATTATTAAGGTTTTAGACAATGGATGCGGTATCCTTGAAGAAAATTTAATGAAGGTTTATGAGCCGTATTTTACCACAAAAGAAGTAGGGATAGGACTTGGTCTTTCTATTACAAAACGGATAGTAGAAGAACACGGCGGAGGCATTGATATAAAAAGCGAATACAGCATGGGCACAACAGCAATAATTAAATTGCCGGCGCATAAGGGATAAACACAATAATATGTCAGTTGAGGTATTATGACAGAAAAAGGCAGCATACTTGTTGTTGATGATGAAAAGGGGCAGAGGGAGATACTTAAAACCATCCTTGAAGATGAGGGTTATGATGTAACAGCAGCAGGCAGCGGCAGAGATGCTTTGAGGATAGTTCAGAGGAGTTCCTTTGACTGCATCCTTACAGACTTAAAGATGCCGGGCATGGACGGCATTCAACTTATGAAAGAGATACTTAAAGCGTCTCAATGGGTAAGTATAGTTATTATGACTGCCCACGGCACAATAAGTTCTGCTGTTGGCGCTATGAAACACGGCGCCTTTGATTATCTTACAAAGCCTTTGGACAGGGATGAAATTATTATTGTTATAAAAAACGCTGTTGATAAGGCAAACCTCCTGAAAGAGAATATCTCGCTTAAGGCAGAGTTAAGGGAAAGGTTTAAACTGGATAATATTATTATAGGCACAAACAATAAGATGAGAGAATGTATCAGGATAGCGGAAAAGGTCTCTGCAAGCAATTCCACTGTCCTTATATACGGAGAGAGCGGGACAGGCAAGGAACTCATTGCAAAGGGGATACACCATAATTCACAGCGAAGGGATAAGCCTTTTATGGCAATAAACTGCGCCGCTATACCGGAGAACCTTCTTGAAAGTGAACTCTTCGGATATGAGAAGGGGGCATTTACAGGCGCATTTGCAAGAAAGATAGGACTGTTTGAATATGCGGACGGAGGCACACTATTTTTGGATGAGATTGGAGATATGGGCACGGCATTGCAGGCAAAACTCCTTAGAACCATACAGGAGCGGGAGATAAGACGGCTTGGGGGTAAAGAGAATATAAAGTCAGATGTCAGGATAGTTGCTGCCACAAATAAAAACCTTGAGGAAGAGATTAAAAAGAACAGATTCAGGGAAGACCTTTTTTATAGATTGAATGTTATTGCAATATGCCTGCCTCCCCTGCGTGAGAGGAAGGAAGACATACCTGAACTGGCAGGGTATTTTATTGAGAGGTACAGTATGGCATCCGGCAAGGAAATAAAGGATATATCTGATGATGCCCTGAACCTCATTATGAACTACAACTGGCCAGGGAATGTCAGGCAACTGGAATCTATTATTGAGAGGGCTGTCCTCTTAACAGATGGAAAGATACTGGATGCAGATGCCCTGCCTATGGAGATAAAAAACAGACCCTACCAGATAGGGAAGATAGACTTTGAAATACCGGATGAAGGCATGTCGCTTGAGGAGTTTGAGAAAGTGGTGCTTTTAAAGGCTATGATAAAATCAAACTGGGTTATTGCAAAGGCTGCCAGCCTTTTGGGAATATCCTACAGAACACTCCAATACAGGCTTGAAAAATTTGGTATAAAGAAAGAGGTGCGATAACCCAAAAGGTATATTAGAATATACCAAATGGTATAGCAGAATAGTATTTTGATCTGCAGATATATTTAAAAAAACCACAACATATTGATATGCTTGTGGTTTTTTATTTTAAGAAATTGGCATAGTTACTGCTATATTTAATATGGTAAATAAAAAATTATCCGGAAAGGAGGTGAAGACTAGATGAAGAAGGTATTTACAATTCTTTTGGCTGTTATGGTCAGCGTTGTATTTGTTGGTGTAACAGTTGCAGCAGAGAAGAAGGCAGCAGAGCCTGCAAAGAAGGAAGAGAAAAAGGCGCCTGAAAAGGTAAGCCAGGCAACAGGCGAAATATCCGCTGTTGATGCAAAGGCAAATACATTTACCGTGAAGACTGATAAGGGCGACATAACTTGTGGTGTTTCTGCTGATACAAAGATTACATCAGGCAAAGATGCCAAAACACTCGCAGATGTAAAAGTCGGTGATAAGGTTGCGTGTAAGTATGCTATGATGGATGGTAAGCATATGTGTAAGTCTCTGGAAATAAAGGCTATGGAAATGAAGAAGGAAATGAAGAAATAACCTTTCCTTGATGATTTTCTCAAAAAAGGCAGTGTCTTAAAAAGGACACTGCCTTTTTTATTTTAAAAATTGACTTATATGGCATTCTTTTTTATATTGCATTGAAATGAGAAGACGCAAGACAAGGCAGATAACAATCGGCAATGTAAAGGTGGGAGGAGATGCGCCTGTTTCTGTCCAGTCCATGACAAATACAGACACCCTTGATGTGAATGAGACTGTCCGGCAAATCAAGGCGCTGGAAAAATCAGGGTGCGAGATTGTAAGGGTTGCTGTGTTAAATCAGGACGCAGCAAATGTTCTGGATAAGATAAAAAAAAGGATAAAAATACCTCTAATCGCTGACATACATTTTGATTATAGACTTGCATTAAAGGCAATTGAAAAGGGTGTTGACGGCTTGCGATTAAATCCCGGAAATATTGGAGATAAAAAACGGATTAAAGAGGTTGTCAAGGCTGCAAAGGAAAGACGAATACCTATACGAATAGGCATAAATGCAGGTTCTCTTGAAAAGGATATTTTAGAAAAACATGGTCATCCAACTTCAGGAGGTATGGTTGAGAGCGCCTTGCGGCATATCCGCATACTTGAGGAACTCGATTTTTTTGATATAAAGGTTTCGCTGAAAGCATCTGATATATGGAAGACGATAGAGGCATACAGGCTCCTTGCAAAAAAGGTGGATTATCCGTTCCATATAGGCATAACAGAGGCTGGGACTATATTTTCAGGCTCTATAAAATCCGCTGTCGGGCTTGGAATCCTCCTGTCAGAAGGGCTTGGCGATACGCTTCGTGTGTCTTTAACAGGCGACCCTGTGGAAGAGGTGCGGGTAGGTTGGGAGATCTTAAAGTCTCTGAAATTAAGGGAGAGAGGGGTTAATATTATCTCCTGCCCGACATGCGGCAGAATCAAAATCGATGCGATAAAACTTGCCACAGAAATAGAAAAGAGATTGTCGCATATAACAAAGCCGATAAATGTGGCTGTTATGGGCTGCGTTGTTAATGGTCCGGGAGAGGCAATAGAATCAGACATTGGTATAGCAGGGGGTGATGGGGCTGGCATGCTGTATATCAAAGGCAAGGCTGTAAAAAAGGTTAAAGAAGATAAAATTATTGAAACCGTTATAAAAGAGGTAGAAAGGATTGCAGGGTAAAGGAGATTCTATGCGTTTTACAAAGATGCTTGTTCCAACAATTAAAGAGGCGCCAAAGGATGCAGAGGTCATAAGCCACCAGTTGATGCTCAGGGCTGGCATGATAAGAAAGGTTGCATCCGGGATTTATAATTTTCTGCCTCTTGGACTGCGGGTCATAAAAAAGGTGGAAAATATTGTGCGTGAAGAGATGAACAGGGCAGGGGCACAGGAAGTCCTAATGCCAATGGTCATTCCATCCGAACTATGGCAGGAGAGTAAACGGTGGGATGTTTACGGCAGGGAACTTTTAAGACTAAAGGACAGGCATGACAGGGATTTTTGTTTGGGTCCAACGCATGAAGAGGTCATAACAGATATGGTGAGGCGAGATGTCCGCTCTTACAGACAACTCCCTTTAAACTTTTATCAAATCCAGACAAAATTCAGGGATGAGATTAGACCGCGTTTTGGACTTATGCGCGGCAGGGAATTTATAATGAAGGATGCATATTCATTTCACGCAACAGAAGAATGCGCTGAAAGAGAATATAAGAATATGTATGAGACATATACGAGGATATTTGAAAGGTGCGGGCTTAAATTCAAAGCAGTTGAGGCAGACACAGGGCAGATTGGCGGGAGTTTCTCGCACGAGTTTATGGTTCTTGCAGAAACAGGCGAAGATGCTATTGCAAGCTGCAATAAATGCAATTATGCGGCGAATATTGAAAAGGCAGAAGCAAGAAGACAGGTGTCAGGTGTCAGGTGTCAGGTGTCAGGGGAAAAACCTCTAACAAAGGTTTCTACGCCGCATATGAAGTCAGTTGAAGAGGTGAGTAAATTTCTTAAGGTTAATCCGCAACTCCTTGTAAAGACTTTGATTTATGATAGTAGTATCGGAAGTTTTGCAGTTCTATTAAGGGGTGATTATGAATTAAATGAGACAAAACTCAAAAAGCATGTCCCTGAAATTTTTAATCAGGGAGCAGTTGATGCAGACTGGGTTAAACTGGCGGATGATAAAACTGTAAGGGATATAACAAATGCTCCTTCTGGCTTTGCAGGACCTGTAGGACTGAAATGCAAAATCATTGCAGACTACAGCATTCATGGTATTAAAAATGCAGTAACAGGCGCTAATGAGAAGGATGCGCATTTTATAAATGTGAATATTGACAGGGATTTCAAGGTAGAGACATTTGCAGATTTAAGAAATGTGGTTTCAGGGGACAATTGTCCAAGATGCGATGGCACACTTGAGATTATGAGAGGGATTGAAGTTGGGCATATATTTAAACTCGGCGCAAAATACAGCGAGTCAATGAATGCAGCATTCCTTGATGAGAACGGCAAGGAGAGACCTTTTATAATGGGATGTTACGGCATCGGCATCGGAAGGACTGCCGCCGCCTCAATTGAACAAAACCATGACAAAGACGGCATAATCTGGCCCTTTCCCCTTGCGCCTTTTCATGTCCATATTGTGCCTGTTAATGTGAATGACAGAACCGTAATGGATGCGGCAGAGGGCATTTATAATGAACTTGAGACAGCAGGCATTAGTGTTTTAATGGACGACCGGGATGAAAGGGCTGGCATGAAATTCAAAGATGCTGATTTAATAGGTGTGCCGATAAGGCTCACAATAGGCAGCAAGAATCTTGAAAATGGAATGGTTGAGATAAAGTTAAGAAAGGAAACAACACCATTTTTGTGCAAGAGAGATGAACTTTTGGAAAAGGTAAAGGGTGCGCTCAAGTGAATAGAATCCATTAACTATTGAGGTAAAAAAAGAGAGTGCCTCGAACGCCTGAAGATAAAGCGCGCGAAATCATTGACAGCCTTCTTGAAAAGGCTGGCTGGCATGTCTGTGATCTTATTGATGCAAACATCCACGCCCATCGCGACGTTGTCATTAGAAAC
>MGPS01000003.1 GCA_001797495.1 Deltaproteobacteria bacterium GWC2_42_11 | reverse complement strand
ACGAACTATCCAAAATGGGGCATAAGGATAAGTCCGCAGTTGCAAGAGAGCTTATAGATTATGGGTGGGAATTTCTGATGCTCAAACTTTACAGGGAGGGAAAGATGTCATTAAGTTCTCTGTCTGAGAAGTTAGAACTCTCGGTAAGCGAGACAATAGACTTATTGTCAGAATTCGGCGTTAAATCTCCGATAGATTATGACGATTACCTGAAAGGCTTTGAGGCATTCAAATAATCATGCCAAGAACAAACGAAGCCACAGATACGGATCCCTGCTTAATGCTTGCAGAGCCTGCCCCGTACTTGATACGGGGGACAAGTTTAAAGGTGATTGACCCCGTTAGAAAAACTTTCTAACGGGGTTGAAAGACTTCAGCAACTTGGCGCTGAAAGCGGGGAGATACTTCGGTTTATCAGCAGGAGTATGCTTTGAATCTAAATTTGTGATGAGGATAACAGGATAATGGCCATAGTTTCCTCAGTGGCATTACTTTAAAACATGACTCAAAAACAATTAGAAGATTATCTCTGGGGAGCAGCCAACATTTTGAGAGGAATGATTGATGCGGCTGACTTTAAGCAATACATTTTCCCTTTGCTTTTCTTCAAACGCATCTCTGATGTGTGGGACGAAGAATATAAAATTGCTTTGGATGAATCCGGTGGCGATATGACTTATGCGGAGTTTAAGGAAAACCACTGGTTTGAAATTCCAAAGAAGTGCCATTGGGATGATGTGAGAAAAAAACTGTTGATGTAGGAACTGCTTTACAAAAAGCATTGCAGGGAATTGAAAAAGCAAACTTTGAATTGCTTCACGACATTTTCGGTGATGCTCAATGGACAAACAAGAAAAGGTTAAGCGATGAAAAGATGCTTGACCTCATTGAGCATTTCAGCCAAATGGATTTGTCAATAAAAAATGTTCCTCACGATATTATGGGTGAGGGCTACGAATACCTTATTAAAAAATTCGCTGACGACAGTGGACACACAGCAGCAGAGTTTTACACCAACCGCACCGTTGTAAAACTAATGACACTCATCACCGACCCTCAATCAAAAGAAAGTGTGTATGACCCGACTTGTGGAAGTGGCGGCATCCTGCTCAACAGCGCTTTGTATCTGAAAGAGCAGAAGAAAGAATACAGAACACTGAAACTTTATGGACAGGAATTGAACCTGATTACTTCTGCCATTGCACGGATAAATATGTTCATGCACAATGTGGACGAATTTGAAATTGTACAAGGCGACACTTTGGATAATCCTTCGTTGCTTAAAGATGATGAGTTGAGAAAGTTTGATGTAATCATGGCGAATCCGCCATACAGCGTTAAGAGATGGAATCAGCAGAAGTGGATGAACGACCCTTACGGCAGAAACATTTGGGGAACACCGCCACAAGGTTGTGCCGATTACGCTTTTCTGCAACACATCATTAAAAGTTTGAACAAGGACACCGGCAGATGCATAGTGCTTTTCCCTCATGGAGTTTTGTTTCGTGATTCGGAAAGTGAGATACGAAAGAAAATGATTGAAGCCGATTTAGTAGATGCAGTAATTGGCTTAGGCAAAAATCTTTTTTACAACAGCAGTATGGAAAGTTGCCTGCTGGTTTGCCGAATGAAAAAACCGAAAGAGAGAAAAGGGAAAATATTTTTTATCAATGCAGTGAATGAGGTTTGTGTTGAAAGAAGCACCGCCTACCTTAAAGAAGAACACATAAAGAAAATTGCATTAACTTACAAAAACTACAAGGAGATTGATGGGTTCACGAAAATCGTTTCAAACGAAGAGGTGATAAGTAAGAATGATGGAAACCTAAACATTCCGTTGTATGTAAAGCAAGAGAATAATTCCAATGAACATGTGATTGAACATTTGCTTGAAGAAATTCAAACTGGGAAATCAAGTCTGAATAAATCCGTGGATTCACTTTTCAAAAAATTAGAAACGCTTGGAATAAAATGAAAGTGAAAGGGAAAACGAAAACATTGGACGAGGTTTGTTCATTCATCAGAGGTGTAACATTTGGCAAACACGAAGAGATTGAAACAACTGATGGGTTTGGAATTCTTCGTTCTCATAATGTTGACTTTGAAAATTTCAGAGTGAGCTTTCACGACATGAAATATATTTCACCAAAGGCAAAGGTTAAAGACGAACAACGCCTTCTTAAAAATGATATTCTTATTTCTGTTGCAAACAGTAAAGAACAAACAGGCAAAGTTGGTTTTTCATTTACTGATACAGATTTTTTTGCAGGTGGTTTTATGGCAATAATGCGACCACTCAACGGAATCAATCCTTACTATCTATTCGCTAATCTTTCAACTCATAATTTCAAGCAGTTCATTGAAGGGAAAAATCAAGGAACAACAAGCATTTGGAACATCACTTTTAACAGAATAAAAGATTATGAATTTATTGTTCCTGATAAGGAAAAACAAACCCAAATAGCCGAATTATTTCAAAGCATTGAAACCGCCATTGAACAAGCAGAACAGCAGGAGAAGAATTTACTTGATTTGAAAAAAACTTTGAGCAATTCTTTAGTGAGTAAAGAACCTGTGTTTGGAAATTTATTGAACAAGAAAAATTGCACTTTGACAAATTTCAATGGAGTTGCTGATTGCATTGAGCAACACGACAAACAGAAAAAAGATGTAAGCCGTTTTATTGGTTTGGAAAATATTGAACCAGAGAATTTGAAAATATCTACATGGGGAAATATTAAAGACGGAACAACATTCACCAAACGATTTTCAAAAGGTGATGTGTTGTTTGGCAAGCGGAGAGCATACTTAAAGAAAGTTGCCGTTGCTGACTTTGACGGGATTTGTTCGGGAGATATTTTGGTGTTGAGAGCAAAAGAAAAAAAGATGTTGTCGGAGTTGTTGCCGTTTTATGTTTCAGCAGAAGCATTTATCAATCATGCTGTAAGCACATCAGCAGGTTCGCTTTCACCAAGAACAAAGTGGAGAGATTTAT
Organism: Deltaproteobacteria bacterium GWC2_42_11; assembly: GCA_001797495.1. Taxonomy (GTDB): domain Bacteria; phylum Desulfobacterota; class GWC2-55-46; order UBA9637; family GWC2-42-11; genus GWC2-42-11. The sequence continues at coordinate 46,109 of MGPS01000003.1, read as the reverse complement.
CTTCACTTGAAGTTTCCATTCCTGATTTGAAAACACAGGAAAAAATTCTGGAAATATTTCAACAAATTGAAACAACACTTTCGCAACTCAAAACCCAAAAACAAACTTTGAAAAACTTAAAGCAGAAACTACTGAATGAAATTTTAGGATGAGAATTCCCCTCTTGAGAGGGGATAAAGGGGTGTGTAATTATGCAGCGAAGAACACACCCCCAACCCCTCTCAATCAAGAGGTGAATTTCAAAAAGAATCCCCTCAACTGAGAGGGTAAAGTAAGATGCAATACAGAAAAATCTATCCCTATAATCCGAAGTTGAAAGAACTGGCAAGGCAGTTGCGCAACCATAGCACTTTCTCAGAAGTGCTGCTTTGGAATCAGTTAAAGAATAAACGGATAATGGGTTACGACTTTCATCGGCAAAAGCCCATACTAAATTATATCCTTGATTTTTTTTGCCATGAGTTGGAATTAGCGATTGAAATAGACGGATGCAGTCATGATTTTGAGGAAGCATATAAAAAAGATAAATCACGGCAGGAAGAAATTGAAAGGTTGGGGATTGTATTTCTCCGGTTTGATGATTTGCAGGTAAAAAAGAATATGGCCGGTGTATTGCAAACGATTGAGGGCTGGATTAAAGAACACACCCCTAACCCCTCTCAAGAGGGGAATAATGAAAATGAGATTCAAACATGAGATTTAACGAACTAAATAGCGTAGAACATTTTATCATTCACCGCCTCACAGGTGTGAACCTGAATAATGTGCAGGCAGGAATGGTGGCGGAAGACCCTGTTGAGTATGACACGGTGAAATGGAAATATGTTCAAAGTGAATTGCTTCAAAGAAGCATTGAAGATGTGTTGCTGGAAAAAGAATTGACCGATGCTTTATGCAGATTGAATCCTGAAATTGCAGCGCAACCCGAAAGAGCAGAAGAAGTAATTCATAAACTCCGTGCAATTCTTATCACGGTAAACAATGTGGGTTTGGTTCGTGCCAACGAAGAATTCTCAAAATGGCTGAGAGGTGAAATCACCTTGCCTTTTGGCAAAGGCGAACAGCACATTCCCATTCGCTTGATTGATTTTGAAAACAAAAAGAACAACACCTACATTCTCACCAATCAGTTAAATGTTCGTGCAAGAGAAACCAAAATTCCCGACACAGTATTTTTTGTCAATGGAATTCCGCTTGTTGTCGGCGAAGCCAAAACGCCCGTTCGTCCGTCAGTGAGTTGGTTAGATGGCGCACACGATATTCATGTTACATACGAGAATACCATTCCACAATTATTTGTTCCGAACATTTTTTCATTCGCAACAGAAGGCAAAGAACTTTTTATTGGCGCTGTGAGAACGTCTTTAGAATTATGGACACCATGGAGATTGGAGGATGATAAAGACGAACCGGAACATTTTACGGGGTTGCAGGATGTGGCAAAGCAATTAACGCATCTTTTGAAACCTTCCACTCTGCTTGACATTTTGCAGTATTATACCGTTTACGCAACCAACAATCAGCGAAAGAAAATAAAACTTGTTTGTCGCTATCAGCAATATGAAGGTTCAAACGCCATTGTGCAGCGTGTTACACAAGGTAAAATCAAGAAAGGTTTGATTTGGCATTTCCAGGGTTCTGGAAAATCATTACTCATGTTGTTTGCTGCACAAAAACTCCGCAGGCAGCAGGACTTGGGAAACCCTACTGTAATTATTGTAGTTGACAGAATTGATTTGGATACGCAAATCACAGCCACCTTCAACACAGTCGAAGTTCCAAACATGAGTACAACGGACAGCATCAAAGAACTTCACGACCTGCTTGAGAAAGATTCAAGAAAAATCATCATCACCATGATTCACAAATTCAAAGAGGCGTATCCCGACATGAACAAACGGGACAATATTATTGTGATGGTGGACGAAGCGCACAGAACACAGGAAGGCGATTTAGGCAGGAAAATGAGGGCAGCGTTACCTAATGCTTTTCTTTTCGGTTTGACCGGAACACCTATAAATAAAGTGGACAAAAATACTTTCTGGGCATTCGGCGCTGAACAGGACAAAGCAGGTTACATGAGCCGATACACTTTTCAGGAAAGTATCAGGGATAACGCAACTTTGCCTTTGCACTTTGAACCGAGATTGCCGAATTATCACATTCGCAAAGAGGATTTGGATATTGCTTTTAAAGAACTCACAAGAGATTTGAGCGAAGAAGACAGGAATACATTGAGCCAAAAGGCAACAAATATGAAAGTGTTTTTGAAATCACCGGAACGGGTAAAGGCGATTGTAAATGACATTGCCGAACATTTCAGCAAGCATGTTGAGCCGGAAGGTTTGAAAGCAATGATTGTAACGCCTGACCGCTTCGCCTGCATTCAATATAAAGATGAATTGGATAAACTTTTGCCAACGGTAGCAAGCGAAGTTGTAATCAGCACATCGGCAAGCGATGATTTTGAATTTAAGCAGCGTTGGGGGAAGGATAAAGATGCACAGGAAAAAGTCGTAGAAAAATTCAATGACCCCGATTCGCCTTTGAAGTTTCTAATCGTTACAGCAAAATTGCTTACAGGTTTTGATTCACCGATTTTGCAAACCATGTATTTAGACAAATCGCTTAAAGACCACACACTTTTACAGGCAATTTGCAGAACCAACCGTTTGTCCCCGAATAAGACATTCGGCAGAATAGTTGATTATTTCGGAGTGTTTGATGACACAGCAAAAGCATTGGCATTTGACGAGGAAACCATTAAAACAGTCATTACCAATTTACAGGAGTTGCGGGATAGGTTACCGGAATTGGTTCAAAAATGTTTGGCTCATTTTTTCACTATTGACAGAAGCGTTGCCGGATTTGAAGGATTGCAGGCAGCACAGGATTGTATTAATACGAATGAAAAGAGAGATGCTTTCGCGCAAGATTTCAGCAGTTTATCAAAACTTTGGGAAGCACTTTCACCTGACACGGTGCTAAACCAATTTCAGAAAGATTACAAATGGCTTTCGCAGGTTTATACTTCTGTAAAACCAACTTCATCAGACAACGGCAGATTGTTGTGGCATGCTTTGGGAGCGCAAACAACAAAACTCATTCACGACCACATTGTAGTTTCAGGCATCACTACCGACATGGAAGAAATGATTCTAAATGCAGAGGTGATTGATGATTTGATGAACAAGAAAGACCCAAAACAAGCACAGAAACTTTTGAAGATTTTAGTCAGCCGCCTTGCAAAACACAAAGGCATTTTGAAGTTCAAAGAATTGAGTGAACGATTGGAGGAAGTGCGTGACAAAGCAGAGAAAGGTTTGATTAACTCTATTGAGTTCATTAAAGAGTTGTGTCAGATTGCAAAAGAAACTTTGCAGGCAGAGAAAGACACCGAAATAAAAGAGGAACAAAAAAATGCAAAGGCAGCGTTGACTGAATTGTTTCTTGAAATGAAAACAGACAAGACACCAGCAATCGTGGAGAGAATTGTTACGGACATTGATGAAATTGTTCGGATAGTTCGTTTTGATGGTTGGCAGGATTCAACCACCGGAGAAAAAGAAATAAAAAGAGAATTGAGAAAAATTCTTTGGGTGAAGTATGCAATCAAAGACGAAGAACTTTTTAATAAGGCTTATGGGTATATTAAGGAGTATTATTAATAGTTATTATGGAGTTGACTAGATAATCTGGACGGTTCTCTTTATGTGCAATTGTGTCAACCTATGGAGCAGACATTAAAACCATTCTGTTCTTGCAACAGGCGGCGGAAAGGCGGATTGAGGATATTGTTGCTAAAGCAAGTAGGGTGGGCATTGCCCACCAAAAAGGTGTAAAAACTATAGACGATTGAGGGACATTTCCCGGGTTTTATGAAGATTTTTTGAATCGGTTGAAACGACGGTCGGCGCCCTTCTTAATGGGAATTTAAGGTCTTGAATGACAAAACAGGATATGAAATGTGATTTTAGTTATCAATCTGTTATAATCCATTAGAGGAGGTGAATTATTATGGAAATTGCCAATAGAATTACTGTTGATGAAAAGGTTCGGTTCGGCAAACCTGTTATTAAAGGGACCCGTGTTCCGGTAGACTTGATTATGGGAAAACTGGCAGGAGGAATGACCTATGAAGAGGTGATGGCGGAATATGATATTGAGCGAGAGGATATACTGGCTGCGCTGGATTATGCTGCGAGACACCTATCAGATGAAGAAGTCAGGGCTGTAGGTTAAGATGGTTAAGTTTGTTGTTGATGAAGATATGCCGCGTTCTACCGCGAAAGTCCTTGAGGCAAGAGGTTACAAGGCTATGGATGTGCGGAATTGCGGTTTAAGAGGCAGGAGCGATGAAGATATTTTCCAGTTTGCCCAAAAGGAAAGTGCTGTTGTTCTGACCGGCGATTGTGGGTTCGGGAACATTCTGCACTTTCCCATAGGCAGTCATTTCGGAATTGTCGTAGCGCATTTTCCTAACGAAATATCCACTTCAGAATTAAACAAGCAAATAATGAAAGCCTTGAATATGCTTACGGAGACTGACTTCAAAGGAAATCTTATCATTATTGAACCGGGAAAGATTAGGATAAGGAGATAACAGGGCAAGTGATGTAAATGACTATAAACATCAAACCACAACCAAATCATAAACTATACATTCAGACGCTTCGCCAGATGTCGCCGGAAAAGAGGCTTTTAAAGGCATTTGAGTTGTCTGAATTTTCCAAACAGCTTTTTATTTATGGATTGCGCAAAAGGTTTCCGAATCTTTCGGAAGATGAATTTAGAAAACTGCTTATGGAGCGTCTTGACAAATGTCACAACAGGAATTATTAAAAAAGGTTATTAAAGCGCTTGAGGATGCAAAGATTCAGCATATGATTACTGGCTCTGTTGCATCAAGTTTGCAGGGCGAACCCCGTTCTACTCATGATATAGACATGGTTGTTGCTATTCAAAGGTCGGCTGTAAAGAAATTAGTTGAAGCATTTCCACCTCCTGACTTTCATCTTGATGAGGACAGTATTCTGAATGCCATTGCTACACAAGGCATGTTTAATCTGATAGATGTAAAAGAAGGCGATAAGGTTGATTTCTGGTTGTTTACCAATGAGCCTTTTGACCAATCTAGGTTTTCACGGAAATATACTGAAGAAGTCATGGGTGTAAAAATGAACATTTCAAGCCCTGAAGATACAATATTGATGAAATTACGATGGGCTAAATTGTCAGGTGGAAGTGAAAAACAATTTACTGATGCCATGCGTGTTTATGAAGTGCAGTCTAAAAAACTTGATATGGCTTACTTGGAGTATTGGGCAAAGGAATTGGATATTGAACCGTTGTGGAAACATCTGAAAGATGAAGCAGAAGTAACATAACCCGTGTAAGATTTTTATAAAAGGAATTTTCAGGACATGAAAGACTTTACGCCATTTCTTATATCATGGAATATCACAAAGCGGTGCAATCTGAAGTGCATGCACTGTTATCTTGACGCTGCGGAACTTTCCAGTCCAAAAGGGGAACTCTCAACACAGGAGGCTTTTTCTCTGATAGACGAGATTTCAAAAACAGCGCCTAATGCAATGCTGATACTTACAGGCGGAGAGCCGCTTTTAAGAGATGATGTTTTTGATATTGCAAAATATGCATCCAGCAAGGGCTTGATGGTTGTGCTTGGCACAAACGGCACAATGATTGATGCTCGTATTGCATGTCAAATCAAAGAGAGCAATATAAAAGGAATCGGCATAAGCATTGATTCTATTAAGCCTGAATCCCATGATGATTTCAGGGGCATTCAGGGCGCATGGCAGAAAACACTCTCAGGGATTGACGTGCTTAAAAAACACAAAATAGATTTTCAGTTGCAGGTTACTGTTACAAAAAATAACTACAACGAAATCCCGTTCTTGATTGAGTATTCCATCAAAAGCGGCGCAAGGGCAGTGAATGTGTTCTTTCTGGTATGTACAGGCAGGGGGCAGGAGATGACTGATATAACGCCAAAGCAGTATGAAGATATGTTGAAATATCTTGCAAATGCGCAAAAGGAATATGAAGACAAAATTATGGTCAGGGCAAGGTGCGCCCCGCATTTTTTAAGGGTTGTTCAGGAAATCAACCCTGATTCAGAAATAATGAAAGGGGCGACAAGCGGCTGTCTTGCAGGAACGCACTATTTTAGGATAACTCCAGAAGGCGATGTAACGCCGTGCCCGTATATGCCGACATCTGCAGGAAATGTCAGGAAACAGAGGTTGTCTGAGATATGGGATAATGCGGATATATTCAAGACCTTGCGAAACCCTGTTTACAAGGGCAATTGCAAGGACTGCGAGTTTAATGATGTGTGCGGCGGATGCAGGGCAAGGGCTTATGCGGAAAAAGGGGATGTAATGGAAGGGGATTCTTGGTGCGAATATGAATCAGGGTCAGGGGTCAGGGGTCAAGGGTCAAGGGTCAGGAAAAAAGATACCGAAATATTTTGGACGGATGAGGCGAAAGAGAGGCTTGATAAAGTCCCTGTGTTTTTGCGAGCAATGGTTAAAAAGGGTGTAGAAGGCTATGCAAAAAGAAAAGGCTTGAAAGAGATTACGCCTGATATTATGATGGAGATGAGGAAGAGGGTGAAAAGGAAGCAAGATATAGAGACATGAACAGGGCTTCCAAAACCCGTTGCCTCTTGAAACCTCCCACCCGGACGGTTTTTCCAGCCCTGTCCATGTCTCTCTAACTATTGAGATGAGGAAAAGGGTTGGTTCACGCTGAAAAATGTCCATCTGCGTTGTTGTCGCTTCGGCTTCTGCGCTCAACATACTACAAAAAGTATGCCTCGCTTGAAGCCTTGCTCTGCCTTGCATCTAGACATTTTTGAGCATGAACTCTGCAAAGAAGGTTTTTTTATGTCAACTAATCATTCGCCAAAAAAAAGGGTCGGCTTAACAGTTTTCGGCAGTGTCCTGTTTTTTCTGGGCATGCTCAATATTATGTTTTATACCAAGGCAGGCATTGAACTGCCAAAGTTCTATTTATTTCTGATAGTTGCTGGTATAATTATATTTGCTATTGGTTCATGGCGGGATAGAAAATGATACTCAAAGATAAAAATATAGTGTTAGGCATTACAGGCGGGATTGCGGCATATAAGGCGCTTGAACTGACAAGGCTCCTTGTAAAAAAAGGGGCAAATGTCTATCCAGTAATGACTAAATCAGCAGCAGAATTTATTGCGCCGCTTTCTTTTCAGACACTTTCAGGAAATCCTGTTTATACAGAACTTTTTGATATAAGCAAAGATGCAAGCATAAGGCATATTGATATAGCGGAAAAGGCAGATATTATTATTATTGCGCCTGCAACTGCAAATGTAATAGGCAAGGTTGCAAATGGCATTGCAGACGACCTTTTAACAACAATCATAATGGCTTCAAAATGCCCTAAACTTTTTGCGCCTGCAATGAATGTGAATATGTATGAAAATCCGATTGTTCAGAAGAATATATCAAGGCTAAAAAGGGTGGGTTATTTTTTTGTAGGACCAGATGAAGGCGAACTTGCATGCGGCTACGAGGGCAAAGGAAGGCTTGCACCGCTTGAGGATATTATTTATGCAGCAGAGGAGTGTCTTTCGCCAAAGGATATGAAGGGCGAAAAGGTGCTTGTTACAGCAGGTCCTACAAGAGAGCCGATTGACCCTGTGAGGTTTATATCAAACTCATCCTCTGGCAAAATGGGCTATGCTATTGCAAAGGCTGCAAAGAGAAGGGGAGCAGAGGTTGTTCTTGTAAGCGGGCCGTCTTATCTCAAACCGCCCTCATGTATAACATTCGTGAGTGTTGCAACAGCGGATGAGATGTCTGATGCAGCGATGAGGCATTATCCACAGTCAACGGTTGTTATAATGGCTGCTGCTGTTTCAGACTACAAGCCGATGATAAGCCACAGGAAAAAGGTTAAAAAGGATGAGGCAAAACTGGCAATAGAAATTGAGAGGACAGGGGATATACTGCAGGAGATGGGGAATCAGAAAAGAAGACAGTTCCTTGTGGGTTTTGCGCTTGAGACAGATGATATAATTGTCAATGCAAAGAAGAAACTCAAAACCAAAAACCTTGACCTCGTTGTTGCAAACTCTACAGAAGGTTTTAGCAGTGATGTAAATCAGGTTGCAATCATACACTCTACAGGCGAGGTTGCGGAATTGCCCAAACTCTCAAAAGATGAGGTCGCTGAGAGGATACTGGATGTTATTGTAAAAGAGATAGGTAAGTGAATGTTGCTGGCAGAAGACGAATTGTGCCACCTAAAATTCAGGGTTAGGGGTCAGTTTAAAAGCGAAAAGTTATCGTCATCTTATTGAATGTATTTGTATTAGATTATATATCATGTGGCTGTTTAATTGCCTGAATGGCATTTATCACAGCACCTTCCCAGTCTTTATTGTTCCATTTTAATGTTTTCAATTTCCTCCTCATCTTTTTTGCAGTGGCAAGTCTTGCCTTGCCGGTAGGGTCTTCTGTCACACAGAATGACTTGCTGCCGTTTACAAGGAAATCGCGGACTACACCCAGCGAGAGTTGGTAATAATATTTTTTGTCTTCATAGGTCAGTTTCCATTTTGAACTGGATGAAAGGAGACCGAGCATCCTGTGCCACTGTTCAAAGCGGTGTATCATGAGTATACCTGAAAAGATGGTTTTGTTTGTTCTGAAGGATAGTGGTGTGCCTTCAAGGACAGAGTTCAACAGTTTATCATTATCCATGTACACCTCTCTTGCAATCTGCCGCGGAAGACTCCATACCATTTTGTCAGCCATTGCATCAAATCGGAGTTCCCAGTATGTATGCCGCAGTATCCTGCTTGAGAATGAGAGTATCAGTTTTTCGGGGATATAGTAGTTGTGTGCTACGGTGTCTGCTGCAAGGTGAGAGAGATAACCGTATGCAAATGACCTCTGCGATGGTGTCGAAGCCTTTCTGAGTATATTTAAACCGATCTTCCAGTTATGGCAGTGCTTGAGTTCTTCTGACAGGTTCTTTGCGACAACGATATCCGCACTTATATTCCCGTATAGGTAATCGTAAGGGAATTTGACAAGGAGGTTCCTTATATCAGGGGTCAGAAGGTTTATATTGTGCAGTATATCACTGGCGAGTTCAAGGTGTGTTGCAGGTCCCCATGCATAGACGTTTTCCGGAAGTAAGATTACAAAGACTATGGATAACAAGGTAATTGATAAAAACATGGTTTTGATGCTACAGTAAAAAACAGAGATTGTAAAGTGGAGGATTACCTTGTTTATCAGCAAAGACCGCACGGCTATTATAAAACAACTGAAAGAGTATTTATGCTATCTAAAGGACATCGGGATAAAGGAAATACCATGTGAGGCAAGGGTCAGGGGTCAAGGGTCAGGGGGCAACAGTAGGACAGGCGTCTCGCCTGTCAATGAATCAGGAGACATAAAGCCAACCCTTGAATCCGTTAAAGAGGAACTTGGTAATTGTAAGAGGTGCAAACTCTACAGGACAAGGACAAATATCGTTTTTGGTACAGGGAACCCGAATGCAAGGCTCATGTTTATCGGAGAAGGTCCTGGTGAAGAGGAAGACCTTCAGGGAGAACCATTTGTCGGGAGGGCAGGGCAACTCCTTACAAGGATTATTGAGGCAATGGGTTTAAAAAGAGATGACGTGTATATCTGCAATGTGGTTAAATGCAGACCCCCTGAAAACAGAGCGCCTGAACCTGATGAAATTTCTGCATGCAGACCATTCCTTGAGAAGCAGATTGATGCAATAAAACCGAAAATAATTGTTGCTTTGGGGAACCATGCTGTCCATTCACTCCTTAATACAGTATCGGGTATAACAAAAGTCAGAGGGCAGTTTTCCTATTATAAAAATAATATAAAACTTATGCCCACATACCACCCTGCATATCTTTTAAGAAACGAGGGGAAGAAAAAAGAGGTATGGGAGGACATGAAGAAGGTTATGGCTGAACTTGGTTTGGAGGTTCCGAAAAAGGAAGAAAAAGGGCTGTATGGATGAAAGGGAATAAAATCAGTGTAAGGGTTTCAAAAAAATGCCTTGAAAGGATTTCTTGCGGGCATTTATTGTTGCTAAAAAGATTGCAAGATAATCAAATCCCTGTTATATTCAAACAATGAAAAAATTCCTCTCAATCTTTATCCTAACGATATTTCTATATTCATCTGCCCATGCCCAGACCATCCACTACCTCATTGTTGACGGCATTGTCAACCCTGTAATGTCCGAGTTTATAGTAAAGGGTATTGAGAATGCATCAAAAGAAAAGGCTGAGGTAATTATCATACAACTTGATACGCCGGGCGGGCTTGACCTGTCCATGCGGGATATTACAAAGGCGATACTCTCTTCGGATGTCCCTGTGATAGTCTATGTTGCGCCGAGCGGCGCCAGGGCTGCATCAGCAGGTGTATTTATTACTTATGCCTCTCATATCGCTGCAATGACACCCGGCACTAATATAGGTGCAGCACACCCTGTTGCAATGGGCGGCGAGAAGATGGATGAGACAATGTCAAAAAAGGTTGAGAATGATGCAGTTGCATACATAAAAGGGATTGCAGCAAAAAGACACAGGAATGCAGAATGGGCTGAAAAGGCGGTCAGGGAGAGCGCTTCCATTACAGCAGAGGAGGCGCTTAAATTGAATGTAATTGAGATTATTGCCCCTGACAGAAATGCGCTCTTTGAGGCGATTGACGGGAGAAAGGTTGAGGTGGTATCAGGTGAAAGGGTTTTAAAGACAAAGGGCGCAGAGGTTAAAGATATTGAAATGGGTTTGAGATTAAGCATATTAAATGCCATAAGCAATCCGAATGTTGCATATATACTTATGATGATAGGTCTCATTGGCATATACTTTGAACTTTCAAATCCAGGCGCAATACTGCCGGGTGTTGTGGGCGGCATATCCCTCATACTTGCATTCTATGCAATGCAGACGCTGTCAGTGAACTATGCAGGCATTTTATTGATAGGTCTTGCTGTCTTATTTTTTATAGCAGAGATTAAGGTTGTAAGTTTTGGACTTTTGACTGTAGCAGGGATTATTGCATTAACGCTCGGCTCTTTAATGCTCTTTGAATCGCCTCTGCCGTTTATGAGGCTTTCTGTCTGGGTTGTTCTGCCAACAGTCATTTTTGTTACTGCTGTATTTGTCGGTGCCATGTATTATGCAGTAAAGATAAGACATAAGACACCGGTGAGCGGGAAAGAGGGTCTTTTGGGTGACGCAGGACTTGCTGATACAGACATCCTGAACGGTGGCAAGGTATTTATTGACGGTGAATACTGGGACGCATGGAGTGATGAACTTATAAAGGCAGGGGAAAAGATAAGGGTTGTGGAAATGGATGGGATGAAACTCAAGGTAAAAAAAATGTATTGATGGCAAGCGCTTTCCTGACCCTCTTTAAGACCTCCTCCTTCCCAAGGAGATGGAATACCTTTTCAAGTCCAAGCCCCTTTGTCATGCCTGTCAGTGCAGCCCTTATCGGCATAAAAAGATTCTTACCTTTTTCACCTGTCATTCCCTTCAGTCTTTTTATAATATCAGGATAGACTGAATCGGTTAAAGAGGTCTCCTCCACAACCTCTTCCATAAGTGCCTCTAAGACCTTTTTTGCACATGGTTCTGCAATAACTTTCATTGCATCTTCTTCAATTACAGGTTCTTTCAGGAAAGGCTTGAGTATATGAGGTAAGTCCCTGAGTGTTGTCACCTCTGACTTAGAAGCCTCTATAAGTGTTTTAAGTCTTTCTTCAGGTATATCTTTGCTGAAATAATGTCTTGACATCCTGATTAGTTCGTCTGTATCACTTTTCTCTATATATTTTATATTAAACTTCCTAAGCCTTTCTATATCAAAGACAGAAGGTGAGCGGGATAATTTTTCAATGGAAAACATCTCTATAGCCTCTTTTATAGAAAAGAATTCCCTTCCCGGCGACCAGCCCAGATGACACAGATGGTTTATGATTGCTTCAGGGAGAAAACCTTCTGCCTGCAATTCCATTATAGATGCACTTCCATGCCTTTTGCTGATAGGAGATGAGTCGTTCCCGAGTATTAACGGGATATGGGCATATTTAGGCAGTTTAAGACCAAGTGCCTCAAACAGCAATATCTGTCTCGGCGTGTTTGGCAGGTGGTCGTCACCCCTTATCACATGGGTTATCTCCATCATGCTGTCATCAATTACTGCTGCAAAGTTATATGTTGCAATCCCGTCCGAGTTGATGATTATAAAGTCTCCAAACAGCCTTGAGTCAAAGATAATCTTTTTATGCACCATGTCTTCGAGTATTATGGTCTTTTCAGGCACCCTAAATCTCACAACATAATGCGTATCTTTTGCTTCTTCTGCCAATGACCTGCATTTACCATCGTATCTTGGCGGCATGCCCATAGACATCTGTTTTTTTCTTAATTCGTGCAGCCTTTCCTCTGTGCAGTAACACCTGTAAGCCTTACCCTCTTTCAGCAGTTTCTCTGCAAGGTTAAAGTATATATCAAGTCTTTCTGACTGACGGTAAAGATACTCTGCACCAGGACTTTTGTCCCAGTCAATGCCGAGCCATTTCAGGTTTTTAAAAATAGATTTTTCAAATTCTAATGTTGACCTCTGCCTATCTGTATCTTCAATCCTAAGTATGAAACTCCCATTGTGATGTCTTGCAAATAGAAAATTAAAAAGCGCTGTCCTTGCATTCCCTATATGGAGATAGCCTGTAGGGCTTGGCGCAAAGCGAGTTCGTATTTTTCTCTCACCTCTCACCTCTCACCTCTCACCTGTATCAATGCCACTGCATAAGCAGCGATACCTTCACCTGTGCCTGTAAAACCGAGACCCTCTTCTGTCTTTGCCTTTACATTCACCTGCCCTGTATCAAGATTTAATGTCTTTGCAATATTTGCTGTCATTAGCGGGATATATTCAGCAAGTTTTGGTCTCTGGGCAACTATGGTTGAATCTATATTGACGATTGAAAGGCCATTATTTTTAATGAGGGTCTGAATATGTGAAATGAGTTTTGAACTGGATATGTCCTTATACGCAGGGTCTGTATCAGGGAAGTGGCTTCCTATATCCCCCATGCCTGCTGCTCCCAGCAGCGCATCGCATATTGCGTGGAGGAGGACATCTGCATCAGAATGCCCGAGAAGCCCCTTTTCAAAAGGTACATCCACACCGCCGAGGATTAGTTTCCTCCCTTCTGTAAGCCTGTGTGCATCATATCCAAATCCTATTCTCATAATTTGGTGAATGGGTGGATTGCCTCTCCTATTATCAAATCCTCTGGTGTAGTTATCTTGATGTTATCATAAGAACCTTCAACAATCTTAACCTTATAGCCCATCATCTCTACAAGGCTTGCATCGTCTGTAGTTTTTATGCTGTTTTTAAGAGCCCTGTCATGTGCCGTTTTTATGATTTCCATCTTGAATGTCTGCGGGGTCTGGACAGCCCATAGCCTCTTGCGGTCAAACGTTCTTATTACATAGCCTTCTGACACCTCTTTTATCGTATCTTTCACAGGTACACAGACAACAGATGCCCCATTTTTTTCAGCAGCATCAATAGATCTTTTTATTATCAACTGGCTGACAAAAGGCCTGACGCTGTCGTGGATGACTGCGATGTCATAAGACTTACAGGCTGAATAGAGTGCATTCCTTACAGAGTCCTGCCTTTCCTCACCGCCCTCAATAATCCCTGTAACCTTTTTTAATTTAAACCTTTCAACTATTTCTTTGCGGCAGTATTCAATCTCTGCTGGATGAACCGCGACTATGATAGAATCTACAAAAACACATTCTTCAAATACTGTCAATGTGTGTGCAAGTATGGGCTTATTGTTTAAGTGGAGAAATTGTTTGGAAATCCCGGCACCCATTCTTTTCCCTGTGCCGGCAGCAGGTATTATAGCCACGACCTTTGCCAAAGTATCCTCTTATAAAAAACACCCGCAGTCCTCAGATACAGACTACGGGTGTTCGCTGAACCAATTCTGAAGTTAATGCAGTTCTGCTTTTGTGTCGTCTTTCAGCCGTGAGAATATCATCCTTCCGCCGGTGGTCTGGAGTACGCTTGTAACAACGACATCCATATTTTTACCAAGGAACCTCTTTGCATTGTCAATTACGACCATTGTACCGTCGTCGATATAGCCTATCCCCTGCCCGTTCTCCTTACCCTCTTTGAGGACAAAGATGTTCATTACCTCGCCCGGCAATACTACTGATTTGAGTATATTTGCAAGGTGGTTTATATTCAGCACTGAAATACCATGCAGTTCTGCAATCTTGCTCAGGTTTGAATCATTTGTAACGATGCTGGCATTAATTTCCTTAGCAAGTGCAATCAATTTAGCGTCAACCTCTTTTATATTCTGGAAATCCCTGTCTGTTATTGTAACTTTTGTGCTCGTTTGTTTCTGCAGCCTCTGGAGTATATCCAGTCCCCGTTTACCCCTTGTCCTTTTAATAGAATCAGCAGAATCTGCAATATAGTGAAGTTCCTGAAGGACGAACTGCGGTATAATTATTTCTCCTTCTACAAAACCTGCTTCAGTGATGTCCGCTATCCTTCCGTCTATTATAACGCTTGTATCCAGCACCCTGTCCGCGCTCCCCCTCTCTTTTTCACCAAGCAGTGAAAATATATGACCTCCATGGAACTCATCCCCTTTTTTCATACCTATGCTCAACCCTATATAGCCTATAAGGCAGTTTATCATGGTATAGGTTAATATCTTGAGGATATTATTTTCAAAGAAGTGGATTACTATAGGATATGAAACAAGATTGGAAACAACCAGTCCTGTAATAAGACCTATGGCACCGCCGATTACGATTCTGAGGGGGGTTTTTTTAACCCGTTCTTCAAATATTATTGCAAGTACTGAAATTATAAAGCCGCTTATAAGGCCTACAATTGATGTTACATTGTCCCCCAGTATCTGCTCTGCGATGAGATAACCGCTTGCCGAACCGAATATAACAAGGAGGGTCCTCATCATTATCAACATTATCACCTCCTTTCCATTTATATTTTTAAGTTCCCATCATTTTATTGAGTTCTGCCTCTACCTTTTCTTCTACAGTATTTTTTGTGATAGCAAGTTCCTTTACCAGCAGACTCTTTGCAAGGTTAAACATCTTCTTTTCTCCAAACGACAATTCCTTGTTTGACTTAAGCAGGTAGAGTTCCCTGATAATCTTTGCAATCTCCATAACACAGCCTGATTTAATCTTTTCCATGTATTCCCTGTAGCGCCTGTTCCATGTTTGACTGTCACTTGTTGGCTCTTTTTTATTTTTGAGTATACTGTAGACCTTCGGCAGCATGGTCTTGTCAACAACCTTCCTCAAGCCGACTGAACTGATGTTGCTGGTCGGGAGCATAATTGTTGCGCCTGTTTCCAGAATTCTTATTATGTAGAATATCTGCCCGCCTGTTGAAGTTTCCTTTTTTTCAATGGACTGTATAACGCCGATACCGTGGGCAGGATAGACCGCCAAATCTCCAACCTTAAACATTGTTATCACCTCATCGGTTTTAGATTTTTTGGGGATTTCAGAGACATATATAAAAACATTATTTCTTATAGCATATACTTTTTTGAAAGTCAATGTCTTTCACGCGTCTTTTATGCCATTGTTGCCAATACAAATTGCCAATACAAATTGGTTGATATTTGCCGGATAGCGGGTTATACTTCAACCGATATAATTGAGAATACTATGAATGCCAGAAAGAGTATAATAACGGTTATTTCCCTGTTTGTTATGCTGTTTTTATTTAGCTGTGTTGCTGAAAAAGGGATGGTTACCGCAGGTGAACTTCATGCCATGATAAAGGATGGCGAGAAGGATATGCTTATAATAGATGTAAGGACACCTGCAGAATTTAACAAAGGGTATATATCTGGCGCAATTAATATTCCGGTGGACAAGATTGCGGGCATGAAGGACTTCCCTTACAAAAGCAAGGTTGTATTATACTGTACCACAGGGGTGCGAAGTTTCAGGGCGAAGAAGTTATTGGCAAAAAAGGGCATAACTGATATCCTGGACCTTGAGGGTGGAATTAATGCATGGGTAAAAAACGGCGGTGAGGTTATAACACCGCAGAAAACCTCTGAAATGAAACAGCAGGATAAAGTTGAAGAAGAATATTACAGCGGTTATCCTGAAAATTTTGTCGTCCCCAAGGGAGTTTGTGAGCAAGGGATTCCACCTGCTATGGAATTCAAGAAAAATAATGGGCTATGAATTCAGTCTGCCTCCTCTGTAAATGTGTTGTTAAGGATAATACCCTCTTTTCAGACCTTTCTGACGAGCAACTCGGAAGATTCAAGGATATAATTGTTACTCACCATCATAAAAAGAAGGATGTCATTTTCTGGGAAGGAGACGAATGCGATGGTTTCCATGTTGTGAAGTCAGGGAGGGTCAAGATTATAAGGACATCAAGGACCGGCAAGGAACAGATTATTAAGATAGCCCAGCCAGGCGAGATAATAGGTATGGAGGCGTTTTATGGGGAGAAAAGGTATGCGAATACTGCTGTAACAATGGACGACTGTGAACTGTGCTTGATAGAAAAGAAGGCATTCTTCAAGATACTGGAGGAGCATCCTGCAATATCAAGGAAGATAATCATTGCGCTCAGCAAGGAACTTAAAACAGCATATGACAAGATAGGTGATATGGGGTTAAAGACAGCGAAAGAGAAAATGGCGCACCTTTTATGCACACTTGCCAAAGATTATGGTGTTCAGCAGGATGGCAAGATAAAACTGAATCTGAACCTTTCCCGTCTTGACATAGCCGAACTCCTTGGCATAACGCAGGAGACCTCCATCAGGCTCCTCAAGACCTTCAAAGAAGCAGGCATTATTGATATAAAGAGAAAAGAGATTATCATCAAGTCCATCCAGATGCTTGAGGCAGCAGGTGAATCATAACCGGTTTGCGGAGGTTATTATATCTGAAGGTAATATTCACATCTTTCGATTCTTCTATCGGCACGATATTACTTGCAGCAACGTCTTATGGGCTTTGCAGGCTGGCAGTCTCAGAAGATATGAAGGGTTTTAAAACGGAATTATCTGACACATACAAAACAGACATCGTCAGGAACAATGGTCTGTTAGAGTCTGCAGCAGAAGAAATAAAGGAATACCTTAACGGCATACCTGTAAAGTTTAAATACAAACTGGACATTAAAGGCACATCCTTTCAGAGAAAGGTCTGGAATGTCCTCTTAAAAATCCCGTTTGGCAAAACCCTGTCATATAAAGATGTAGCACAAAGGATAAACATGCCTCTGGCATCAAGGGCTGTTGGTAATGCCTGCAGCAGGAACCTGCTTCCCATAATAATCCCGTGTCACAGGGTAGTTTCTTCGGATGGATGTCTAGGCGGCTACAGCAGCGGCATTGAAATCAAGAAAAAACTTCTTGAGATAGAAGGGATTAGTCTCAGGTAAAAATACAATTGAAATTTTACTTATAAGTGGTAATATCTGGCAAAATAAAGAGGAGGTTTTCTACCATGCCTGAGAAGGTTCTTATATTCGGAAAAGATACCTGACCATATACGAATGCAGCCCGTGAGGATTATGCTAAAAAAGGGTTTGAGGTAAAATACCTGAATGTGAAAAGCAGTGGAGATGCAATGAAGGAGATGCTGGGATATTCAGGCGGGAAGCGTAATGTGCCTGTAATAGTAGCGGGCGGGAAGGTAACAGTAGGTTTTGGCGGGACATGAGGGGTGTAACCTGCCGACAGTTTGTCGGCACAGGTGAACAAATGTAAGATGACTAATGACCATATAAAATGTCATGAATGCGGTTATGAAGGGAGGGCAAAACGTTTCAGCAGCCAGCCAAAACAGGTTGTTTTGAGGATATTCCTGTGGTTGTTCTTTCTCCTCCCCGGATTTTTATATGATATGGCTGTTGAGAACAGGTTTGTATGTCCAAAATGCAAGACAGAGGTTTTAAAATAAAAATTTCTACTGGAGGTTATAAATTAAATGGAGAGAACACTTTCTATTGTCAAGCCAGATGGCGTTAAGAAGGGACTTATCGGTGAAGTCATCAAGAGGTTTGAAAAAAACAACATACGAATTACTGCGATGAAGATGCTGCACCTTACAAAAAAGGAGGCAGAGGGGTTTTATGCTGTCCATAAAACAAAACCGTTTTTTGACAGTTTAACAACATTTATATCATCAGGACCTGTTGTTGTAATGGTGCTGGAGGGTGAGGATGTCATAAAAAGGAACAGGGACTTAATGGGTGCAACAAACCCCAAAGATGCACTGCCGGGGACAATAAGGAAGGACTTTGCAAATTCTATTGAATCTAATATTGTCCACGGCTCTGATGCACCTGAGACAGCGGCATTTGAAATAAGTTACTATTTTAATGCACTGGAGGTCTGCGGATAAACATGGAATCTATAAGAGACATTAAAAAGCATTATAACTTCTTTGAACGGGATGCCAGCAACCTGATGCGGGTATCGCCTGTCATGGCAAAGTATGCCGATGAATTCCCTCATAAGTTCTATGAACATATCAAAGACTTTGAGGAAACCTCCCGTTTTTTAAAAAACGAAGAGGTTATTAAAAGACATCAGAAGGCTTTAAAGGAATGGTTGTTAAACCTTTTCTCGGGTGATTATGAGGATAGTTATCTGACCAGTCTTGAAAAGGTAGGTTTTGCCCATGTAAAGATTGGTCTTAGACCTCATTATGTTAATGCTTCAATGAACTTTGTGAGGATATTCTGCCTTGATGTTTTGAGAAAAGAATTCAAAGATGAGGCAGAGCGTCGGGAACTTGCGAATTCGCTTGAAAAGATAATAGACATAAACCTTGATGTAATTATAAGTTCTTTTGTTGAAGGTGAACTTAAAAACTATTTTATCTCGCACAAGATTGAGTCAAAGATGATACAGGTTGCAAAGAGGTTTGTCCACGGACTGAACCTGGTACTGCTTGTAGGACTCATGCTAATGTCTGTAATGGTCATGGGGCTCTTTGTGTATGATGTCAGTCATATATTTGATGGTAATATTGAAAAGGGGCTTTTGAGCACCCTGGGTTCCCTCCTGGTATTATGGGTTGTTATAGAACTGATGAATACCGAGATAAAGCACCTTAAAGGCGGGAAATTTGCTATAAAGGTTTTCATAAGTGTTGCCCTTGTATCTGTTATAAGAAAGATTTTAATTACAACTCTGAAGGGTGAAGCCATAGAGGCACAGCTTGCACTTATCGCCGCTGTGGCAGTCCTCGGTGTTGTATATTGGCTTATTGCCAGGATAGAGGCATAAGTAGTAAGAAAGCATAAAATATGGTTACATGTAGGGCAAGGCTTTAGCCTTGCATAAAGCAGCCCTAAAGGGTTGCCCTACAGTTTATTTATTGTGTTTGTATTAGTCAAGAAAGCAGTTGGCAGGCAGAATGGAGGCGATATTATCAATATGAAAGAATTGCCCTGTAAATTATAATCACTTCACATCTAAAAACAAACGGAGGAATAAATGAAACTGATTGCAAGTGCAGCAATTGCAGTAATCCTGATTTTCGGAGCCATCGACAAAATATATGCAGACGAAAAGAGGAATATCACAAAGGTTAAGGAAGGATATACGGTTGAAGAACTGTTCTCCCAGAAGGACAAACTGAAAGGCAAGAAGGTATCTGTCCGAGGAAAGGTGGTCAAGTTTAACGCAGATATAATTGGAAAGAACTGGCTCCATCTTCAGGACGGCACCGGCAAGACCGGAAGTGATGATATAACCGTTACCACAAAGCAGACTGCATCTGTGGGTGATATTGTTATTATAACAGGCGTGCTTGCAACAAACAAGGACATTGGAAGCGGCTACAGTTACAACGTCATTATTGAAGAGGCAACCATTAGGGTAGACAAATAAATACCCTGCAGAAGCCTTTGTTATAATCAAACAACCCCTTTGATATAAGGGGTTTTGTTTTTTATGGTAAACATTAAAGACCTTACACTTAAAGAGATTGAGAATAGACTTCTTGAAGCAGGTGAGAAGCCTTTTCATGCAAGGCAGGTATTTGCATGGATTTATAATAAAGGTGCAGCCTCATTTGATGAATTTACAGACCTTTCAAAGAGACTTAGGGAGTATCTCAAGAAAGAATTTTTTATAAGCGTCCCTCAAATCATTTCTCAGGAAACATCAACCGACGGCACAAGAAAAATACTCCTTAAACTTGATGACAGCAATTGCATAGAATGCGTCTTAATCTCTGAGGAAAATCGCCTTACGCTCTGCATTTCAACTCAGGTGGGTTGTGCTTTAGGGTGTGTTTTCTGTATGACAGGGAAAGAAGGCTTTGTAAGAAATCTGAAATTCAGAGAGATGGCTGAGCAGGTATTTGCAGCAAAATCAATACTTAAAAATAACCAGAATATAACTAACATTGTTCTTATGGGCATGGGTGAGCCTCTTTTGAACTATGACGAGGTTATAAAATTCTTGAAGATTGCAACAGACCCTAAAGGCTTTGCATTTGCTGCAAAGAGGATAACTGTTTCAACAGCAGGGATGATCCCGATGATGGAAAAACTTGGCAGGGAGACAAATGTGAATATCGCAATATCATTGAATGCTGCTACTGATGAAGTAAGGAATAAACTCATGCCTGTAAATAAAAAATATCCCCTTAAAGAACTCCTTGAAGCATGCCGCAGATGCCCTATGAAAAGAAGCAGACGTGTAACATTTGAATATATACTCATTAAAGGCATAAATGATTTAACCGATGATGCAAAAAGACTTCTAAAACTTCTTAAAGGCATTCCTTGCAAGATAAACCTTATCCCGTTCAATCCTTTTCCTGACACGAATTTTGAAAGACCATCTGATGAAGCAGCGCTTAAATTCCAGAAAATCCTTTTAGACGCAGGATATACAGTATTTGTAAGACAAAGTAAAGGTAGGGACATATCCGCTGCATGCGGGCAGTTGAGGGGGAGGATTTACAAAAAAGTTTAATTTATACCTTGACCCTTAATTTGAAAAGGTGTTAAAAAGAGCAGGCTTTAAATTTAGTTCCCGTTTCAAAGAACAGACAAGTTTTGGAGGTATGATGGCTGAAAAGGTTATTGGAATTATAGGCGGAAGCGGGCTTTATGAGATGGAAGGGTTAAAAAATGTAAAAGAAGTAAAAGTAAAAACCCCTTTTGGGAACCCGTCAGATGCATATATAGTTGGAAAACTCGGTGATGTCAAATTGGTATTCCTGCCAAGACACGGAAGAGGGCACAGGATACTGCCGTCTGAACTTAATTTCAGGGCAAATATATTTGGCATGAAAAAACTTGACGTTGAATGGATAATATCTGTGTCTGCTGTAGGGAGCATGAGAGAGGATATAAAACCGGGGCACATCGTCATTCCCGACCAGTTTTTTGACAGGACAAAGAGCAGGATAAATACATTTTTCGGCAATGGCATTGTAGGTCATGTAGAATTTGCAGAACCTGTATGCCCTGACTTGAGTAATGCCCTTTTTAATGCAGCAAAAGAATTAAAGATAACTGCACACAAGGGCGGGACTTATATATGTATTGAGGGTCCGCAGTTTTCAACAAGGGCAGAATCAAGGATATACAGGAAATGGGGGGTTGATGTTATCGGCATGACAAACATACCAGAGGCAAAACTTGCCAGAGAGGCTGAAATATGTTATGCAACCCTTGCCCTTTCAACAGACTATGATTGCTGGCATGAGACAGAGGAATCGGTAACTGTAGAAATGATTTTAGAGACTTTAAGAAATAATGTTGCAAATGCAAAGGCAATAATAAAGGCAGTTTTGCCGAAGATACCATCTTTAAGAGACTGCAAATGTGCAAGTGCAATGAGGTATGCAGTAGTTACAGATAAAAGAACTATACCAGCAAAAATAAAGAAAGATTTAAAGCCGATAATAGGCAAATATCTTGAATAGCGAATTAAGTCCTTGTATTTCCCAATATTTTATTATAATAGTATAACATTGTGGACAGCATTCCCCAAGGACAAAAGTTAAAGAAAGATTTCATCAGTCCCACATTTGGACAGATTTCCTTTGAAGATGTTTTTCAAAATATTGTCGGATACATTGAGGAAGAACCCCAAAACCATTACAATCTCATAATAGGGACAGACTCCTTCCTTTCAGCAGAGACGGTTTTTATAAGCGCAATAGTTATTCACAGGGTTGGATATGGCGGCAGATATTTCTACAGGAAACTCAGACGGAAAAAGATTGAAAACCTGCGGCAAAGGATCTTTTATGAAGCCTCTTTGAGTATAGAGATAGCAGGGATGCTGAAAGAAGCCCTCTCTCAGAATGGTTTTGCAAAACTGCCTGTTGAAATACATCTTGATATCGGCGAGGGAGGGGACACAAAAGATATTATAAGAGAGGTTGTAGGTATGGTAAATGGTTCGGGTTATGCTGCTGTTACAAAGCCTGATGCTTATGGTGCAAGCAAGGTTGCAGACAGGCATTCTAAATAGTTTGATTAAAGATTTTCTCATTTCTGGTATTAAAAATCTTTCCTCTGCAGATATAAAAAATTTCCAGCCAATGAATGCAAATTTTGATATACTGTCTTTGGTTGAATACGGTTCAAAAACGAGAAATAAAAGACTCGCTGCTACAGAAGGGCATTGGATGATTTAAAAATTCTGCTCAATTCTGCCGACGTAGCTCAGGGGTAGAGCAGCTGATTCGTAATCAGCAGGTCGTGAGTTCAATTCTCACCGTCGGCTCCAGGATTCATTTGTACAAACAAACCAACCTTAAAGAACATACTATGAAGTATGCAATAGGTATTGACCTGGGAGGCACAAATCTTAAGATAGCAGCAGTAACCCCCAAAGGGAGGGTTATATCTTATACCGTCAGAAAATCCAGGATTGTAAAAGACAGGAAAACTGCTGTCAGAAACCTTGTGAGATGCATAAGGGATATTGAGAAATCTATTAAAGGTAAACACCTGATAGGTGTTGGAGCAGGTATAGCAGGGACGGTCAAGACAGATAAAGGTATTGTATCTCAGTCTCCAAATCTGCCCGAATTAGAAGGTACTAATCTGAAAGATGAAATATCTGACATACTTTCCTGCCCTTTTTTTATAGACAACGATGCAAATGTTTTTGCCATGGGTGAGGGATGGTGTGGCAGTGCAAAGGATTGTAAAAACTTTTGCGGTATAACACTCGGTACAGGTGTGGGCGGAGGCATTGTCATTGACGGCAGGATTTTTCACGGTTCTTGCGGTGCAGCAGGAGAGGTGGGGCATATTGTTGTTGAACCAATGGGTGCGCAGTGCAGATGCGGGAGTTTCGGATGTCTTGAGGCATATGCTTCATCAACAGGTCTTGTCAGAATGGCTATAGATGATTTTTACAGCAGGAATGCGGTATCTTTAAGACGATTATGTAATAATAATAAAAAGAAGATAACACCTGAGGTTATTGCAAGACTTGCAGAAAGAGGGGACAGTTTTTGTATCAGCCTTTTTGAAATGGTAGGAACATATCTTGGAATTGCGATGGCTGATATAGTGAACCTCTTGAATCCGGAACTTATTGTAATTGGCGGAGGACTTTCAAAATCCGCTCACCTTTTTTTAAATACTGCAAAAAAGGAATTTAAAAGACGGAGTTTAAAGGCTGCTGGTAAAAATATTAAGATTGTAACTGCATCAAGTGATAAGGCAGGTGTGGTCGGTGCTGCATATATGGTATTAAAGAGGTTCGGTGCCATATAGTTTTCTGTAGAGTTCTTCTCCCTCGGTTATTTTTGTTATCCTTATCCCCATCCCGCTTTTTTTGACCATATATACAAGACTTGGAGGCACCTTTTTAAGCCACATTACAACCCCTTCAGCCTTTACGATATTTTTATCAGGGAGGGTGATTTCAATGTTCAGCCTTGTCATTGGCGGGTATGCATTAACTGTCTTTACGAACAAGCCATCATTAGAGATATCTTCTGTATAGCCGGTACGAACCGGTTCCTCTATGCCGAATTTTAATGAAAGCCTTTTATTATAACGTTTTAAATTTCTCTTCTGCGGCACTTTGCTGTCCCCTGTTATATTTTTAATCTTACCCCTAATTTCCCAAGTTCCTTTAAGATAATATCCACTACCTCATCGACCCTTCTATATAGTTCATTGGTCAAACCTGTGATACAGGAATTTATATCTGACGGCTGTATTCCTATTATAGTAGTATCTGGAAATTTTTCAAGGATAGAGGCAATGCCGAATATCTCGTTAATGCCGACTTGGTGGAGTGACCTTTTGTAAACTATATCCTCCGGCAGTCTGTCAGGTTTAAATACTGATATTGTGCCGGGAGGATTGTTTGAGTTAATAACATCTATAACTATGAGATGGTCAGCGTCTTCAATGAGCGGCAGGAGGTTAATGGACACGGTGCCGCCGTCTATAACTGTCACATGCGGCGGGAATTTGTATCGACGGAGGAGTTCATTTACAATATGAATACCAAAGCCATCATCCCGCATCAGTATATTACCTATTCCGAGTATAATGATTTTGGAAGCCCTTGCCATTTTTTCTTTTAACTGATAGCCTTTAATTTATGCAAAAAGATTCTGCCAGAAAAACAGCACTGAAAATCCTTACAAGGGTTGATGCAGAAGACTCTTTCGCAGATATTCTTCTTAGTAAAACCCTCGAAAAAAGTACTCTACAGCAGATTGATAAATCCCTTGCAACAGAACTTGTCTATGGTGTCCTGCGTTGGAAATTAAAGATAGACTGGATTATAAACCAATTTTCAAAAATTAAAACAAAAAAGATGGAGCATGATGTCTTGAACGCAATAAGGCTTGGAGTCTATCAATTACTTTTTCTTACAAAGATACCTCCTTCTGCAGCAATAAATGAATCGGTTGAACTGGTAATGAAAAACGGTTCGAAAAGGGGAGGTTTTACGAATGCAGTTTTAAGAAGGGTTGATGCTGAAAGAGATGCAGTAATATTCCCTGATATAGAAATTGAACCAATAAAGCACATTTCTATTGTTCACAGCCATCCTGAATATCTGATTGAAAGATGGGTAAAGAGATATGGTATTGAGGAAACAATAAGACTCTGCACTGCAAACAATCAGATACCCCAGACTGTTTTAAGAGTAAATGCACTCAAAACCATACGAGATGAACTCATTAAAAAACTTTTGGAAAATGGTATGGACGCAGAAAAAACAAAATACTCCCGTGATGGGATAATGGTTAGAAACAGTCTCTACCCCAGTATAGAAAAGATAGACCAGCAACTTTTTTATATTCAGGACGAAGCATCGCAGATGGTTGCATATCTCCTGTCACCACAACAGGGTGAAAACATACTCGATGCATGCAGTGCCCCCGGTGGGAAGGCAACACACATTGCACAACTCATGGGTGATAAAGGCACTGTCTATGCGACAGATGTCCATGCATCCAGGCTTAAATCGATCATATCAACCTGCAAAAGACTGGTTATAAATAGTGTAAAGATATACCTTGCTGATGCCGCAGGAGATATACAGTTTGCACCAGAGGGAGGATTTGATGCAGTCCTTATAGATGCACCTTGTTCAGGACTCGGAGTGCTGCGCAGAAACCCTGATGCAAGATGGAAGAAACCTGATATAAAAGAATTGAGTTTGTTGCAGGGAAAGATTCTGAATAACCTTGCCAGATATGTAAAGGTTGGTGGAAGACTTGTTTACTCAACATGCACCACCGAGCCAGAGGAAAATGAAGAGGTTATCTATGGATTTCTTAAAACCCATCCTGAATTTAAGATTGAAGATGCAAAGAGATTTCTGCCGGAAGATATTGTTGATGAAATGGGTTTTTTAAGGACATATCCGCACAAACATAATATTGACGGCTTCTTTGCAGCAAGGTTAAAAATGCAGGAATAAACTACCGTGTTTGTTTCAAGAGTTTCTTTTGTTGTCCATCAAGTTTTATGGAGAGGACGCTGCTGTCCTGTTTTTTGGAGAGGAGGGAGGCGTCAACCTTGCCAATCTTGTTATTCCCCAGTTCAGTGAACCAGACATTA
Organism: Deltaproteobacteria bacterium GWC2_42_11; assembly: GCA_001797495.1. Lineage (GTDB taxonomy): Bacteria > Desulfobacterota > GWC2-55-46 > UBA9637 > GWC2-42-11 > GWC2-42-11. The sequence goes on along the minus strand of MGPS01000003.1, from coordinate 19,905 downwards.
TTTTTTGCGTCAACTGCTATATCAAAAGGCTGTCCATTTGCCAGTCCTATGTTAAACTCAAAAAACTCGCCTGTTTTAGGCTCAAGCCTGCCGACCTTGCTGCCCCTTTTGTCTGTATACCAGGTGTTTCCATTTGAATCAATTGCTATGCCTTCAGGAACGCCCCTCCCGGGCAGCGTAAAATCTTTAAATGTTTCTGTGCGTGGGTCGAACTTCAATAATTTTCTGTCTTTTCTTGCACTCATCCAGAGATTTCCGTTTTTATCTGCTATAAGTTCGTTTGGTGCGCAGAATTGAAAAGGCAGGGGGTATTCTTTTATATCACCATTTACGGGATTTAACTTCCCCAGTTTATTCCCCTGACTTTCTATAAACCAGATTACACCTTTATTATCAGCAGCAATGCCGATTGGCTGGCTCATCTTTGTGGGGATTTCATATTCCCTGAACTTTCCTTTTGAAGGTGTGAGCATCCCTATCTTATTGGCAGAAAATTCTGTGAACCAGATATTGCCTGCCTTATCCACTGAAAGTCTTGTGGGCTGACTTTGCGGTGTTGGTATTTCGTGTTCCCTGAAATTTGAGGTCTTCGGGTCAAAACTTGCTATCTGGTTTGCATCTTGCTGTGCCAGCCAGAGGACTCCGTTTTTATCACTTATGATGTCTGTAGGATAACTTCTTACTGTTGGTATATCATACTCTCTGAAGGCATAGGTTGAAGTGTTGAGAGAGACAACCTTATTGCTGTTCAGTTCAGCAAACCATACTGTGCTGTTTGAGTCTAAAGTTATTGCAGAAGGAAAGCTTAAAGGTGTTGGGATTTGGTAAAAACTTATTGCCGGGTCAGCGGCACTTAAGATGCTTGCATGGGACAGAATAAGGTAAAAACTGATATTTACCGCAAATAATATTTTTTTCATAACTATTTTCTTTTCCCTGCAAGATGAATCATAATGAGTGCAGCGGCTATAAGGATTATACCGCCGATTATGCTTACTATATCCTTTGTTAATGTTTTACTAACCTCTTTTTCTTTACGGGCTTCTTTTTTGCCATCTGTGGAAACAGGTATTAACCTTCCTATCTTATTTGCATCCCTGTCAGTTTCAGTAAACCATACTGTCCTGTCTTTATCAACTGCAATCCCCATGGGAAGGCTCCTCTGAATTGTTATGTCATATTCCGTAAAAGTTGCGGTTTCTATATCTAACCGCCCTATCTTGTTCCCTTTATTCTCTGTAAACCACACGATGTTATCTTTATCCACTGCAATATCCAGCGGGACAGATGACGGGGTTGGGATAACGGCATTATTGAACCTCTTTTTTAATGTATCAAACATACCAAGTTTATTTGAACTCTGCTCTGTGAACCAGACATTGCCGTTATTGTCTATGGTTATACGGGATGGATTTGCAAAATTACTCAGTATGTCGTATTCTGTTACGTCACCGGTTTTTGGGTTAAGCACACCTATCTTATTTCCTGCTGCCTCTGTGAACCATACCAGTTCCTGCTTGCTATCTGCAGGGACATGCCTGCCTTTTCCGATTGTAATGCCTGATGGCTGGCTGTTAGGGGTAGGCACAAGATATTCCTTAAATGTGCTGTTTGATGGGTCGAACCTTCCTATCTTGTTAGAATTTCTCTCTGTAAACCAGATAATCCCTTCTGAATCAATTGCAATGCTGTAAGGACCTGAATTCTCTGTCGGTATCTGAAACCTCTTAAATGCCTTTGAAGAACGTTCAAAACTTATAATGCTGTTGTCGAGGGAGAGGACAGCCCATACAATATTACCTCTGGTTTCTATGCTGGAGGGACCGCCATTTTTATACGGTATATCAAACTCTTCAAAAGTCTCTTTTTTTGTGTCAAACCATGCGAGTTTATTTGCACTTTCCTCTACAAACCATATATCGCCATTTGAATCGATGGTCAAATCAACAGGACGGCTGTATGCAGTCGGTATGGGGAATTCTTTTATTGTTTGTGCATCAGCATGAACTGCTGCCAGTACAACATAGGGCATAGAGCATAGGGCATAGAGCATAGTGAGCAGTGAGCAGTGAGCAGTGAGCAGTAGTATTTCCTTGACCCTTAACCCTTGACCCTTGACCCTTTGCATCACTTCCTTACCATGTAAAAGTCGGTTCGTATATATGACGCATCTGCCAGTTTGCGTCCTTGTATGTTTCTACAGACTTTCCTATGACTGATGCACCCTCTGCATCTGTTTTGCTGGCACGGTATTTCCCTACCTGAATCTGACGCTGTCTTTCTACCTTATAAAATTCTGCCACATTCATAGGCGGAAGGTTCTGCCTTACGCCTGTTTGGGGATTATGACATGCTATACATCCGTGCAGTTTTGCATGATAGCCGCTGAAGGTAATACCGAGGATTATTATAGAAAATGCCGACAGCGGCAGGAGTAGCCTGACTAATTTTTGAATAACACTATTTGCCTGTTTCTTCTTTTTAAAAACAAAAGGTATCAGTATTACAAAAACAATCACTATAAGCGGAATTATAGCAGTGCCGATAAACTGCCACTTTGCAAGGTCTCCTGTAAAATACCAGAACGGCTGCAGCAGGAACAGATAGTACCATTCGGGTCCTGGTATATACATGCCCTGGTCAGGAAGCGTTATATTGTTTGCAAGGTCGGTTGGCAGTCTGTAAAAATAGGCAAGCAGGGTAATCAATGAAATTACTACTGCAACGACTATACTTGCCTTAACTACATGAGTTGGCCAGAATGAATGAAACTTCTGGGGGTACGGCGGTGCATATCTTGGGTCAGGTGTTATTTCTTTTCTTTTTTCCATTATAACCTCCTCTTTCACAGTCTCTAGTTTTGAGTTAACCCGAAACTCTAAACTGCTCCTATAGCGGTCCTGATATCCCATGCCTCTTTACCATCTTGAAGTGAAATGTCAGAAGCACAGCAGAAATAATCGGGAGAAGCAGAATGTGTATTACAAAACTTCTGCCCACACTAAAATACTCAAGTATTGGGGTTACAAGATGCGTTCCTATCACAGGCCATGAAGCAAAATAGTCTGTCCATATTGCAAGAACCCAGTATGAACGCCAGTTCCACGGTAGTATTGAACCTGTAATGCTGAAAAGTAAGACGATAAGAAACATTGTAAAACCTGACAGCCAGTTAAACTCTCTCGGTTTCTGAAATGCCTTGTGATAAAAAACATTAAACATGTGTGTTATGATTGTTGCTATAAGAATCGTTGCTCCCCATCTGTGCATGTTCCTCGTAAGCCACCCCAAAGGCACCTCGTTACTCATCTTTAATATGCTGTTAAATGCCTCTTCAGGCTTCGGGATATAGAAGAATGTCATAAATATACCTGTCAGAAGCTGCAGGATAAGTATTGTCAGAGATATGCCGCCAAAGCAGTAGGAAAATGTAACATGGTCAGGGACGAGGAGTTCCATTTTATACTTCAAGTACCTTTTAATCCCTGTCCTTTCATCAAGCCATTCGCCTAATGACATAATACACACCCCCTGATCTTTTTAATATTCAGACAATTTGAACCTCTACAGCCTGCTGCAGAGAGGCTCATTTGCTATACTTGCACTTACAAATATCGCTTCTTATATACAGGATAACATTCTTAATTTCTTCATCAGTAATCATGTCTTTATGCGGCATCATCGCCTCAGAAAAACCAACAGATGCGCCGCCCTCCCGTATCACCTTAAACAGAAATTCATCTGTGCGTGTGGACAGGAGTTTTGAATCTGTTAAATTTCTTGGCTTTATACCCTGTCCAAGGGTGGTTGACAGGGGACCGTCTCCCTTGCCCTTTTCACCGTGGCAGTTTATGCACCATCCCATGAAGTTTTCCCTCCCGGATTCTTTTCCGCCTTTTCCGCTCCATGTGCCAGTTTTGCTGGGGTCTGCCTTGGTTTTCTCTTTTTGAGCAGCAAGGGTGTTATTGACCGCAAACAACAGCATGATGCACAGTATTGTAATAAAGATTACAGCAGTTGGGGACAGATTTGAAATCTGTCCCCGATTATTTGTTTTAACCAGCATAGAACCTGCCGCCTTTTAAAAAATTAACCCTCTATCACCTCTGGCAGAGGCACGCATACAACCGGGACCTTCACACCCCTTAAAACCTTTTCTGCTGTGCTTCCAAAGAACAGTCTCCGCATAGGTGAGGATGTGCCGAAACTACCCATTACAATAAGGTCAACCCCGAGGTCTTTTGCCTTTTTAAGTATATGAATGAAAGGTATCCCTTCTTCAACCAGTTCGCGGACAACTACCCCTTTTCTCTTCTTAACAGACTCTGACATCATCCCGTCAAATTCTGACTTTGCATTTTTCTCAAGGTTTTTCTTGATATGTTCTTTTGAAGACGGGTCGAGACGCACTATCTCGTTTATGAGTTCGGTGTCTATAACATTAAGGATAAAGACCGATGCCTTCGTCTCCCTTGCAATATCAAGGGCATAATGGAATGCATTCCTTGAACACTCTGAGAAATCAACAGGCACAAGTATCTTTTTAATTCCCCTCAATATGAACCTCCATAAGCCTCTTTTTGTTCCTTACCCGTTCAAGCCTTTCTCTTATTTCAGGTGCAATATGGATACCTGAAGTGTCCATCTCTGCAAGCGCCTCTTCAATCACCCTTACTTTTTCCCCGGCAGGTAAGTGCTTGTGGACAAAGACATATTTCTCTCCCTTTAAGAGAAAGGAACCACCCTGCGTATCAACCTCGCCTTTTTTAAGGTCTTCATACTTAAGTTTTATGCCAAGTTTTTCTGCTGTTTCTTCAAGAGCAGACAGTATATGTTCGCTTTTCATATTTGCTCTAAAAATTTTTATACCCTAATTTAAATCATGTCAAGTTAAATTATGTATCCGTAAAATAGCGATTAAAAACCTCGCTATTTTACAAACCTGCGATTTGCCTGCCATACTTCGTTATCGGACAATTTTTACTCTCACCGTATCGGTGAACATACGGCTCGTCGTCCAAATTGTCCGCTGCCTCGTCTGGCAGGCAACTTGCAGGTTTCCCCAAAAATCAAAGTCTATTTTTAGGATGTATTTTAAATTCTGCATCGGTTTTCCTGATGTAATGTGGTGTTACAACCCATGCTCTCTGCACATTTCCTTTTTTTATCTCGCAGAATGCGAGTGTTCCTATATTGGATGCCTTTGGATGCCAGAGGGCTTCGGGTGCAAATACAGCATTGTTGCCGAGGGCATCTTTAAATACATCCCTGTAATTGGTTATGCCATCACCCAAAAATATAGTCGGTTTATTTAAATAGGCGGCAAGGTCTGAAGATGTTGTTAAAAAAACTTCCTTTTCCGTAACAAGTATATCTTTATCATACCTGTACACTGCTGCGTAAACCTCTTTTTTCCTTGCATCAAGCACAGGACATATGAGTTTATCAGTACATTGGACATTCACTGCTATAGCCTTCAATGTAGGGATGCTGACCATTGGTTTCTTAAGTGTCCATGCCAGCCCTTTTACTGTGGCAATGCCGACCCGCAACCCTGTAAAAGAACCTGGTCCGGTGGTAAGGGCAAGAAAATCAACCTCATTTAAACTTATAGAGAGGGTTTTAAATGCATGGTCTATTAAAGGGAGGAGCCTTTCAGAATGATTTTTCTTTACATAGACTGTATATTCTGCCAGAAGAGTGTTGTCTTCAAGCAGCGCTATACTGGACGATGTAGTTGCTGTATCTATGGCAAGTATCTTCATGTCTGTTTACGAAGGTTTTGCGAGATAGATAGTAGTATCCCACTGTTACCTGTCTAAAAGTCTCCAGATGTCGTTATATGTTACAAACACCATCAGGACAATCAGGAGCGCAATACCGACATGTTGTGCAATTTCCATGACCTTTGCATTTAATGGTTTTCCCCTTAGTTTCTCTATGCCAAAGAATAATAGATGCCCGCCGTCGAGTACAGGTATGGGGAGAAGGTTCAGTATTCCGAGTTGGAGACTTAATGCAGCCATGAGTGACAGGAACGCCGTAAGCCCCGACTCTGCTGCTTGTCCTGCGATCTGTGCAATCATCAAAGGACCGCCAAGTGTCTTTATGGACACCTCACCTACAAAGAGTTTTTTTATAATGACAAATGTAAATATTGTCATGTCTATCATCTTTTTTGTGCCGATAACCACAGCATCAACAGGACCATATCTTTTTGTAATAATATCCTGTTTCGGGGAAATGCCTATTATATAGGTGCCTGCATCTTCATTCAAGCGGGGTTTTATGGTAAAGGTCAATACACTGTCCCCCCGTTTTATAGCAACCTCTTTTTCTTTTCCCCCGCCAGACTGCAATATTTCCTGTATTTCAGCCCAGTGGGCTGTGTTTATGCCGTCTATGGATATTATGGTATCGCCTATTTTCAGCCCACCTTTCTCTGCGGGATAACCGCTTTTTACATCTCCGACAGTCGGGCTCATGGGCGGCAAGATACCGCTTACACCTGCACCAGTATGTTTGGATGAAGATGGCAGAAGTTCCTTCCCAATAATGTTGCCGTCCCTTTTTATCTCCACTTTAAGAGCATTATTCGGATTTGACAAGATCATAGACTCAAATACTTCCCATGTCTTCACCTCTTTACCATCTATCGAGATTATGATATCACCCTGTTTAATGTCTGCCTTGTGTGCAGGACTATCCTTGAATACATAACCTATCACAGGCTGTTTATCAATGTATGCCGGCACATGGATGCCTATTATATATATTACCGGGAAAAGTATCAGGGCGAGGGCAAGGTTCATTAATGGTCCTGCAAAGACTATTGCAGCCCTGCTGGAGACGGGCTTGTTTGCAAAGGACTTTTCCCTGTCTTCATTCTTAATCTCTTCATTCGTTTCTTCGCCTATCATTTTTACATAACCGCCGAGAGGGAGCATGGATATGAGGTACTCTGTCTCATCTTTTTTATATCCAACTATTTTGGGTCCGAAACCAAGTGAAAACTTCAGTACGCCAACCCCGCTTTTTTTTGCCAGTATGAAATGCCCAAGTTCATGCACAAAGATAAGTATGCCGAGTACTATAAAGAATGATAATAATGTTGTCATGCTGTCTCCTGTTATTCTTTGTAGGGGCTTGATTTATCAAGCCCGTTATTGCGGGTCGGATAAATCCGCCCCCTACCTTGTTTTAATATTTGACTTATTGTTTTTCTAGCCTCTTCCCTTGCCCATTTGTCTGCCGCAAGTATTACAACTATTGTATCTGCATCTAAAACGTCATGTGCATCCATTGTCTTTTCAACCACCTTTACTATGTCTGTAAACCTTATCTTTTTTTTCAGAAACGCATCAACTGCGACCTCGTCTGCTGCATTCATTACCGCAGGCATTGTACCGCCGACGTTCAACGTTTCGTACGCTAGTTTAAGCGCAGGGTATCTCATTTCATCAGGCTCAAAGAATGTAAGTCTGCCGAGTCTGCACAAATCAAGGGATTCAACACCAGATGCTATCCTGTTTGGATATGAAATGGCATATGAGATAGGTCCTTTCATATCAGCGTTACCCAACTGTGCCAGTATGCTGCCGTCCACATATTCTACCATAGAATGTATAATGCTTTCAGGGTGTATATGGACTGCTATTCTTTCTGGTGGTATGTCAAAGAGCCACCTTGCCTCTATGACCTCAAGCCCCTTGTTCATAAGTGTTGCAGAATCTATGGTAACCTTTTGTCCCATCTGCCAGTTTGGGTGTCTTAATGCCTGGTCAGGGGTAACATCTGACAGGTTTTCTAAAGGGATATTCAAGAATGGTCCGCCTGATGCTGTAAGTATCAGCCTCTTTACATCATTCCTCTTTTGACCTGCAAGAGACTGAAATATAGCGCTATGCTCACTGTCTATGGGTAAGAGTGTCACACCCTTTTTCCTGACAGCGTCCATTACAATATTGCCTGCCATTACAAGAGTTTCCTTGTTTGCAAGTGCAACATCCTTGCCTGCATTAATCGCAGCAAGTGTTGGCAGAAGCCCTGCGGCCCCTACCATTGCTGATACAACAATGTCAGCAGATTCAATGGATGCTATAAACTCAAACCCTTCTTTACCGTACAGCACCCTGCAGGGGACATCACTGCCAAGTTTCAGTGCGGTCTCTTTATCAAGGACAGAGACAGCCTCTGGTTTGAATTCGTTTATCTGCTCCATTAGAAGTTCTGCATTCCTGCCGGCAGAGAGTGCTGTAACCCTGAATTTATCAGGATGCTGTCTGACAATATCAAGGGTATTCCTCCCTATTGAACCTGTTGAACCTAGTATAGAGATGGTTTTCATGACCACATTAAAAAGTGATAAAAAAATGGCAGAGGGATGAGTGCGCTGTCTATCCTGTCAAGGATGCCGCCGTGTCCCGGAATAATACTCCCCGAATCCTTTACTCCTGCACCCCTTTTAAGCATAGATTCAAAAAGGTCTCCTAACTGGGATAATATCCCAATCATAATTGCCAATAAAACAGCACTAAATAAATCCAGTTTCTTCAAAACCATAGTGTTAAAAATGATTGCTGCTAATATACCGCCGATTATGCCTGCAAATGCACCCTCTACAGTCTTGTTAGGGCTTATTTGAGGCGCCAGTTTAATATTGCCGAAACCCTTCCCGATAAGATATGCAAATGTATCATTACTCCATATTATAGAAAAAAGGAAAAGCAGCCACCAGCCGCCCTGTTCAGTTGTTTTTATACCTATAATATACGAAAGAAATAATCCTGTATATATTATTCCAAAGACACCCTTACCGGCAAGACCTGTAATGGCTGATATGTTGTTGTGGTAAAGGAGCAGGTATGCAAGGATTATGAATACTGAAAAAGGGATAAGCCATGAAAATACTGTTATACCGTAGAAATACATGCAAAAAGGTAAAGATGCGGAGAGGATTGCACCAATCGTCTTCAGTCTGTAATCCCCTGCTGGCATGACCATACTGAAGTATTCCCATGATGCAATTACACTTACTACGGTTACGAAGACTGCAAAATACAGTGGATGGATATACAGGACAATGTATATGAATGCAGGAACTGCTATCAGGCTTGTTAAGACCCTTTTAAAAATATCTCCCCCCTTTACCTCGCTGCCCTTATCCTCAGTTGTTCTGCTGTAAGTCCAAACCTTCTTTCCCTGTGCTGATAATCAAGGATTGCTTCAAGGAGGTGTGTGGATGTAAAATCAGGCCAAAGGGTTTCTGTAACATATAGTTCTGTATATGCTGCCTGCCAGAGGAGGAAATTGCTTATCCTCATCTCTCCGCTTGTCCTTATCAGGAGGTCTGGGTCAGGCATATCACCTGTGTATAGATAACCTGAAAACATGTCTTCTGTAATATCTTTTATGGCGATCTTTTTGTCCATGACATCCTCTGCGAGTTTCTTTACTGCCTCTACTATTTCCAGCCTCCCGCTGTAACTCAAGGCAAGGTTTAGTTGCATCCCGCTGTTGCTACTGGTTTCTTCCTCAACCTCTGATATAATCTTCTGCACAGAGACAGGGAGTTGTGAGATATTCCCGATGGACATGAATCGTATGTTATTTTCTGTCATCATCTTTAACTCCGATTTCAGGTGATTTTTCAGGAGCCCCATTAAGGCATTTACCTCTGCTTTGGGTCTGCTCCAGTTTTCCTGAGAGAATGCATAGAGTGTGAGATATTCTATGCCGAGTTCACTGCAATGATTGACTATCTCCTTTGCCTTCTCAACCCCTTTTCTGTGCCCCTGTATCCTGTTAAGAGTTCTCATCTTTGCCCACCTGCCATTGCCGTCCATTATAATCGCAATATGCCTGGGGAGTCTGTCCCTGTCAAGTTTTTTCATACCTATAGGATGATGGAGGGTACTGCCCTTATACCTCCAGTATCTCCTTCTCCTTATGGTGAAATACCTCATCCACCTTTGCTATGTATTTGTCGGTTATCTCCTGAACCTGTGCCTGCAGCCTCTTGTGTTCATCCTGCGACATTGTCTTATCCTTTTCAAGTTTTTTGAATTCCTCGTTTGCATCCCTTCTTATGTTCCTGATGCTCACTTTAGAATCTTCCGCTGTTTTTTTGGCGGCCTTTACAAATTCCTTTCTCCTCTCCTCAGTCAGGTGCGGTATGCTTATGCGTATAATCTTTCCGTCGTTTGTCGGGTTTAATCCGAGGTTTGATGCCAGAATCGCCTTTTCTATAGTGCCAATTAAACTTACATCCCACGGCTGGATAGTTATCATCCTGCTTTCAGGTACAGAGAGTGCTGCGACCTGGGTTAGCGGAGTACTTATGCCGTAATATTCAACCTTTACACCATCAAGTATTGACAACGAGGCCCGCCCTGTCCTTATCTTTGCCATTTCGTGGTGCAGGACCTCTATTGTTTTATCCATCCGTTCTTTCATGTTTTTTATTGCAGCGTCTTTCATTTGAATCACTCCCCTACAATAGTCCCGATATTTTCTCCGGTTATAATCTTTTTTATATTCCCGGGTATCTTGAGGTTGAAGACGATTATTGGAAGTTTATTGTCCATGCAGAGTGATATTGCAGTAGCGTCCATTACCTTGAGGTTGTTTTTAAGGACATCCAGATATGAAAGATTTGAAAACTTTGTGGCGTCTTTTTCAATGAGGGGGTCTTTATCATACACGCCATCCACCTTTGTGCCTTTCAGTATAACTTCTGCATGTATCTCCATTGCCCTGAGTGATGCTGCGGTATCTGTAGTGAAGTATGGGTTTCCTGTACCTGCTGCAAATATAACGACACGTCCCTTTTCAAGGTGCCTTACTGCCCTGCGTCTTATATAAGGTTCTGCAACCTCCTTTATATCTATGGCAGACATAACCCTTGTAAAGACCTGCTTTTTTTCAAGGGAATCCTGCAAAGCCATACCATTTATGATGGTTGCCAGCATCCCCATATAGTCAGCAGTTGCCCTGTCCATGCCTGTTGCACTCGCAGCAACGCCCCTGAAGATATTACCGCCGCCTATCACAATAGCCACTTCCACACCAAGACCGTGAACTTCTTTTATTTCCTCGGAGATAGAATCAACAACCCCTGTGTCAAGACCGTAGGGCTGCTCGCCCATCAGTGCCTCGCCTGATAGTTTCAGAATCACCCGTTTATATCTTATTGGTTTGGACATAATTTAAGCCGACAATTAGCAATTGGCAGTTTGCAGCAGGCGGTTATGCCAACTGCAAACTGCCAACTTTGCCTTTACCTTGCTGCTGCTGCCACTTCTTTTGCAAAATCGGCAGTTTTCTTCTCTATACCCTCTCCAACCCTGAACCTTGCAAAGCGTCTTATTGATATGTTCTCACCCAGTTTGGCAATTATACCTGTAATGAGTTCGTTTATTGTGACATCAGGGTTTTTGACAAAAGGCTGTTCAATGAGGCATATATCTTTATAGAACTTTTCAACCTTGCCTTCTACCATCTTGTCTATAATCTTTTCAGGCTTGCCTGATTCAACTGCCTGCGCTTTATATATTGCCTTCTCTTTTTCCAGGACATCAGCGGGAACTTCCTCCCTTTTTACATACTGCGGACTCGCTGCTGCTATATGCATTGCAACATCCCTTACAATGGACTGGAACTCATCTGTCTTTGCCACGAAATCTGTTTCGCAGTTTACCTCAATCAGTACACCTACCTTACCGCCTGAATGTATATAACTCCCAACAACACCTTCGGAGGTGACCCTGCCTGCCTTTTTCTGTGCTGCAGCCAGCCCCCTTTCCCTTAGATATGTTATTGCTGCCTCAATGTTCCCTTTTGTCTCTGCGAGTGCCTTTTTGCAGTCCATTATCCCGGCACCTGTTGCCTCCCTCAGGTCTCTTACCATTGATGCAGATATTTCCATTTCCCCTCCTGTTAATTCAATTAATGCTTTTGAATCTGTTCTTATACAGCAGGTTCTGTCCCTGTTACTACTGTAATATCTTCCTGTGGTACAACCGTCACATCACCACCCTCTTCCTTATCGGTCTCAGCCTGCAATGCCTCTTCGTGCAACTGCCTTCCCTCAATACAGGCATCTGAAATAGCAGATACAAATAGTTTTATAGCCCTTATTGCATCGTCATTGCCCGGGATTACATAATCAATGCCATCAGGGTTACAATTTGTATCAACAACGGCAACGACAGGTATGCCCAGTTTTTTTGCTTCCTTTATTGCGATAGATTCCTTTTTTGAGTCAATAACAAAGATTGCCCCTGGCATAGATGTCATCCCCTTTATGCCCGACAGACTTTTCTCCAGTTTCTCCAACTCCCTTTCCAGTCCCAGCGCTTCTTTTTTTATCAGCACATTCATCTGACCACTTACCTTCATCTCTTCAATTGCCTTCATCCTTTTAATGCGGTTTTTTATGGTAGAGAAATTTGTAAGGAGCCCGCCCAGCCATCTCTGGTTGACATACAGCATCCCGCACCTTTTTGCCTCTTCAACTATTGCATCCTGTGCCTGCTTTTTAGTGCCAATAAACAGCACCTTTTCTCCTTTTTTGGCAGTCTCCCTTATAAAATCGTAAGCGCCCCTGAACATCTTTACTGTCTGCTGAAGGTCTATTATATATATCCCGTTCCTTGCACTGAATATATAAGGTTTCATCTTTGGGTTCCATCTTGCGGTCTGATGTCCGAAATGCACACCTGCCTCCAGAAGTTGTTTCATTGTTAAATACGCCATTTTTACTCCTCCTTTTTGGTTTTTCCTCCGCCACTTTTCCCTTTTCCACAATCCCTTGCGGGACACCATGGAAAAAAAAGTAAGACGTGTGTTTTTAGTTAGCAAAATCTTCTATCACAATATATTTCTGTTTGCAAGGATAAAATGGGTGTGGGAGATAAATTTTCTTGCATTTATATTATGCTGTGTTAGACTAATATCTTTAAAAAAGTTTATCATGGAGGTTTTCTATGAAAGAGGGTATCCATCCGAAATATCAGACTGCTAAGGTTGAGTGTGCCTGCGGCTTTACTGTAGAAACACGTTCTGTTAAAAAGGACATAAAGGTAGAAATATGTTCAAACTGCCACCCGTTCTTTACAGGCAAACATAAACTTATTGACACTGCAGGAAGGGTTGAGAAGTTCAGAAGGAAGTATAGCAAAAAGGCAGCAGAAAAGAGCGTATAAGGAGAATTCAGGTGAATGTTACCCTCCTGAATTTTACTCCTGACCCCGAAAAGACCGTCGTACTTGCTGCCAAACTTTGTTATTCTGACAGCAGTATAGGTGAACTAGAGGAGAAGGTCAGGGGCATATCTTACGAAAAATTCCTTGGAAAGATACTGAACATGGGGCATCACTCTGTGCTGGAGCATGTCTCGTTTACCTTCGGCATAGAGGGGATATCAAGGGCAACATCGCACCAACTTGTCCGCCACCGCATAGCCTCTTACTCGCAACAGAGCCAGAGGTATGTTGCATTTGATGAGGGGTTTGAGTATGTTACACCCAATTCTATTGCATCTAATACTGCTATCAAAAAGGATTTTGAGAAAACCATAAATACCATCAACAGGGTTTATAAAAGGCTTATAGATTTGGGTATCCCGCCTGAAGATGCAAGGTATATCCTGCCAAATGCTGCAGCAACAAAGATAATAGTTACCATGAATGCAAGGGAACTCCTCCATTTTTTTCACTTGAGGTGCTGTGAGAGGTCCCAGTGGGAGATAAGGGATATGGCAGCAAGGATGCTTTTATTAGTCCGCGAGAAGGCACCGATAATATTCAGCAAGGCAGGTCCGGGTTGTGTGAACAAGGGTAGGTGCACAGAGGGTGAATTTACATGCGGGAAACCAGACGAGATAAGGGAGAAGTTCAGAAATTTGTCAATAAATAAAAATTATGTTTAAGCGACTACAAGAAATAGAAAAGAGATATAATGAGATAAGCAGCCTTTTGAGCGACCCGAATATTATCTCTGACATGGATATTTTCAGAAAACTCTCTAAAGAGAATTCTCTATTGTCGGAAATGGTTGAGGCATACCAGGAGGTTAAAAAGGTAGATGCCGAACTCATGGAGTACAAGAATGTCCTTGAAGGGAAGGATGAAGAGTTAAGAGAGATTGCCAAGGAAGAGATTCCCCTCCTTCAGACAAAACGTGCAAAACTTGAGGAAAGACTTAAGATACTGCTTCTGCCAAATGACCCGAATGATGGAAAAAATGTCCTCCTTGAAATAAGGGCAGGCGCAGGGGGCGATGAGGCAGCAATATTTGCAGCCGATATGTTCAGGATGTATACACGATATGCAGAATACCAAAGGTGGAAGGTTGAAATAATGAGCAGCAATCCAACAGGTATCGGAGGATTTAAAGAGGTCATCGCCCTTATTGCAGGTACGGGTGCATATAGCAAATTAAAATACGAAAGTGGTGTGCACAGGGTTCAAAGGGTCCCGGACACAGAGGCGTCTGGCAGGATACATACATCCACAATTACTGTTGCAGTGCTTCCAGAGGCAGAGGATATAGAGGTTGACATAAAGGATGATGATTTGAGGATTGATACATTCAGGGCAGGAGGGCACGGCGGGCAGAATGTCAACAAGGTTGAGACTGCTGTGAGGGTTACGCATGCCCCTACAGGTTTTGTTGTTTCATGTCAGGATGAAAAGTCTCAGTATAAAAACAAGATGAAGGCATTAAAGATTTTAAGGACAAAGATACTTGACATGATGCATCAAAAACAGATGTCTGAAATTGCAGAAGAAAGGAAGAGCCAGGTCGGGTCAGGCGACAGGAGTGAAAAGATAAGGACATATAACTACCCCCAGAACCGCATAACAGATCACAGGATAGGACTTACTCTTCACAGACTGAGTAATATACTTGACGGAGACCTTACAGAACTTATAGATACCATCACAAACCATTACCAGACCCTTGCGCTTAAGAATGTGAAAGGTAATGAAAACCAGCCTGTTGCAAAGACAGGTACTTAACCCCCCCCCAATGCAGGCATTATCAGCAAATACACTCCGTGAAATCCTTAATAGCATCATAGGGTATCTTGGAGGAATAGGTATTGATAACCCCAGTCTGAATGCAGAGATTCTGATGATGGGTGCCCTTAAATGCAAAAGGGTGAGCCTCCATACAGATTATGGCAGATGTTTAACAGGAGAGGAGACTGAATATATATGGAGACTTGTTCAGAGGAGGGCTTCAAGGGAGCCGCTCCAGTACATAACCGGTATGCAGGGTTTCTGGTCACTGGAATTCAAGGTAACCCCCGATGTCCTTATACCAAGACCTGAAACAGAGTTGCTGATAGAAGAGGCATTGAAAGTGGTCAGTGGTCAGTTGGCAGTAGGCAGTTGTGCCAACCGCAAACTGGTAACTGCAAATTATCTTTACCCTTGTCCACTGATTCTCGACCTTTGCACAGGAAGCGGGTGTATTGCAGTAACACTAGCAAGGGAAATACCTCATGCAGTCATTTATGCAACAGACATTTCGGAATCTGCCCTTGAGATTGCAAAAGAAAATGCAAAGATGCATGGTGTTCTGGATAGAATAAAATTTATCCATGGCGACCTCTTTAATGCGCTTGACCCTAAACCCCTGACCCCTGACCCTATATCCTTTGATATTATTGTTTCAAACCCTCCATATATCAGGACAAAAGATATAGAAAACCTTGAACCAGAGGTGAAAGGGTTTGAGCCTCTGGAAGCGCTGGACGGCGGCAGGAACGGTCTTGATGTAATAAGAAAGATTATTGAAAAATCGCACATCTATTTAAAGAAGGATGGTATTCTTATGTTTGAGATAGGTGCAGGACAGGCAGTAAATGTAATGAAACTGTTTGAATCATCATTTAATTACAAAGGTATTAGTATAATAAAAGACTATTCAGGAATAGAACGGGTTGTTAAGGCGCAAAGGATATAGAAATGGACAGGATAGTAATAGAAGGCGGGAACAGGCTTATAGGCGAGGTTAAGATAAGCGGGGCAAAAAATGCGGCGCTCCCGCTTATGGCAGCCTCAATACTCACAGAAGAAAACAATACACTTCATAATGTGCCTGACCTTAAGGATATAGATACATTCAAAAAACTTCTCCTGCATCTTGGCGCTGCAATAGAAGGCGGCAAAAATACGATACGGATTTGCACAAAAGACATAAAGAATTACGAGGCACCCTATGAACTTGTAAAGACCATGAGGGCATCTGTCCTTGTGCTTGGACCTCTTCTTGCCAGGTTCAAAAAGGTAAAGGTCTCCCTTCCGGGCGGGTGTGCAATCGGTGCAAGACCAATAAACCTCCATCTTGCAGCACTTGAAAAGATGGGTGCAGAGGTTACGATTGAACACGGATATGTTACTGCAAGTGCAGGCAGGTTAAAAGGGACGAAGATATATTTTGATATACCGACTGTAACAGGAACTGAAAATATTATGATGGCTGCATGTCTTGCAGACGGCAGGACAATACTTGAGAATGCCGCTTGTGAACCTGAGGTTGTTGAACTTGCAAATATGCTTAATAAGATGGGTGCTTGCATAGAAGATGCAGGCACTGATGTGATAACAATAGAAGGTGTTAAAGGACTTAAAGCCGCTGAATATACAATAATGCCTGACAGAATTGAGGCAGGGACATTTATGGTCGCAGCAGGGATTACGCAGGGGAATATCCTGATAAAGGATTGTCCTTTACAGCACCTTGATGCGCTGACACTTAAATTGAAAGAGGTTGGTGTTGAGATAAAGAGTGAAAACAGCGGCGTGAGGGTTATTGGCAATTACCCTGTAGGGAGTGTTGATATTAAGACACTGCCGCACCCAGGTTTTCCAACAGATATGCAGGCGCAGATAATGGCAATGATGAGTATAGCAAGCGGCTTGAGCGTAATCACAGAGAATGTATTTGAGAACAGGTTCATGCATGTTGCAGAACTAAGAAGGATGGGCGCTGATATAAAGATAGAAGGCAAATCTGCAATAGTCAGAGGCAGGCCATTTTTAAGCGGAGCGCCTGTTATGGCAACGGATTTAAGGGCAAGTGCATCTCTCATACTCGCAGGCATTGCAGCACATGGGATAACAGAGGTATCCAGGGTCTATCACCTTGACAGGGGGTATGAGAGGATTGATGAGAAAATGAAAAAACTCGGGGCAAATATAAAAAAGGTGAAGGCATAACATAAGACTTTAGACAAAAGACTAAAAAGCATTAAGTCTGTCCGTAAAATAGCGATTAAAAACCTCGCTATTTTACAAACCTGCGATTTGCCTGCCATACTTCGTTATCGGCGCATTTTTGCTCCTCACCGTATTGGTGATATACGGCTCGTTGCAAAAATGTCCTCTGCCTTGTCTGGCAGGCAACTTGCAGGTTTCCCCAAAAATCAATGTCTATTTTTGGGTCTGTGGTCTATGGTATGCCTTTATATATATACCTCTCATAAAGTTTATGGAAACTCGTCCACTTTGAGTCAGTGTCTCGTTCCTTTTCAATATGTGCGGACATTGACTGAATCTTTGAATCCATATCATCAAGATAATAAAGCATGATTGCTTCAAGGGTTTTTGGTCTCTTCGGTGAGCCGAACTCAAGGTAACCGTGATGACTCAGTATTATGTGTTTTAAAAGCATCGCTGTCTCTTTCGGAAAATTAGATATCTCCCGGATCTTTTTATCAACCATCTCTACACCGATTGTGATATGCCCGAGTAATCTTCCCTCATCTGTGTAGTCAAATGTCCTCTGGAAGGAGAGTTCATATATCTTGCCTATATCGTGGAGTATTGCACCTGCGAGAAGTATATCCCTGTTTATATTCGGGTAATGTTTTGCGGCATCCATTGCAAGTTTTACAAGAGACAATGTGTGTTCAATGAGTCCACCTATATATGTATGGTGCATTGACTTTGCCGCAGGTGCGAGTTTCAAGAGTTTTACTATCTCAGGGTCAGAGGTAAAGAGGTGCAGCAGTTTCTTCAGGTTTATACCCTTTATTTCACTGTTTATTATCTCCTTAAGTTCCTCAAACATCTTTGAAATATCATTTTGCGATGAAGGCAGGAATAGGGCTATATCTGAATCACCTAACTCCTTTTTTTCAATATGCGATACATTCAACTGTACTCCACCCTGATAAAGCACTGCGTATGCCTTTACAAAGATAAGGTTGTCCTTTTCGAACAGTTTAGAGAGATTATCAGCATCCTCCCATACCCGCGCTTCAATCTCACCTGTAGAGTCCATAAGTTTTAGATTGAGATACGGCTTCCCGCTCTTTGACATCCCCTGTTCCTTCTTGCTTACAATGAAGATATCTTCAACCTTATCCTTTTCTTTTATATCCTTTATGAATATTTTTTTCATATCTGCACCTCTTTGCATCCTATACTATCAGGATAAGTTTTTACAGTATTCCAGAATTACAGCAAACGGGATATCCCCTTCACGTATGCATTCCAAATCCCTGCCTGTTGTGGCATCAATAATGGTTGAACCAACTTTGCCTTGAAGTTTACCACCATCTAATATCATATCTACCTTATCTCTGAAATATATTTCTACTTCCTCTGCTGTAACAGGGCTTTTTTCTCCTGATGGGTTTGCACTTGTTGCTGTAAGCGGCATATCAATAATACCAAGCAGTCTTTTTGCAATAGGACTGCTTGACACCCTTACTCCAATCCTGCCTGTATTTGCTGTCAAGATAAGGGGGATATTTTTCTTTGCCCTGAAGACAATTGTAAGCGGTCCGGGCCAGAACCTTTTTATCAATCTTTCTGCTGCAGGTGGAATTTCTTCTGCTACTAAAGAAAGTGCGTTCAGGTCTTTAACGAGTATTGAAACAGGTTTGTCAAAATCCCGTCCCTTTATATCAAAGAGTCTTTTTACAGCCGATTCATCGAGTGGATTAGTGCCAAGACCATAAAATGTCTCGGTTGGATATGCAATTATGCCGCCGTTTTTTAAAACTGCTGATGCCTTTTTTAAATTCTCTTCTGTTGGTAAAAATATACCCACAACTTACCTATCCCCCATATTTTTTGCCTTTTCCTCTACCTCTCTGGCAAGTCTTTCTTTATATCCCTTTAATCTCTTTGCCAGTTCTTTGTCATGTGCTGCGAGTATCTGCACGGCAAATATCCCTGCATTCTTTGCGCCTGCCTTGCCGATTGCCATTCCTGCAACAGGAACTCCGCCAGGCATCTGGACAGTAGAGAGGAGGGCGTCAAGCCCTTTCAGGGAGGACGAATCAATTGGCACGCCTATTACAGGAAGAGTTGTCTCTGCTGCAATAAAACCTGCAAGGTGTGCAGCGTTTCCAGCGCCTGCAATTATAACCTTTATGCCGCGGTCAGAGGCAGTTCTGGCATATTCTGATGTCCTTTTAGGTGAACGGTGTGCTGATGAGATTGTTATCTCATATGGTATGCCGAATTCCTTCAACACCTTTACAGATTCTTTCATTACGGGCATATCCGAATCACTGCCCATCAATATCCCTACAAGTGATTTTACCATAAAACCTCCCCTACAGTTTGCAGTTCACAATTTTTTATCATACATCCAGAATGCACTGGAGCATAAAACTTCCGTCCTTTTCCTCAAACTTAAGCCCTGAATATGTTGCTGCCTTTACCTCTGTCTTCACATCATGTTTCCGGATATTCAGCATCTCGCCGTATATAGTTGCATTTACATGGTAAAGGTTTTCTGTTTTTTCAATCCTATCCACCTTTACCCTTGAAAATGCAAGACCTGTTGTGTCCTTTCTGTAAAGGATTTCGTTCAGGAATTCTACAAACAGCGCTGCAATGTCATCTGCCTCTGCCTCTATGTTGAATTTATCCTTCT
>MGPS01000002.1 GCA_001797495.1 Deltaproteobacteria bacterium GWC2_42_11 | reverse complement strand
CCTTGCTGACGAGATCAACAGGACAACTCCCAAAACGCAGAGTGCATTGCTTGAGGCAATGAATGACAGGCAGGTCTCTGTAGAGAGGACAACATATCCGCTGCCCGAGCCTTTTATGGTGCTTGCCACACAGAACCCGCTTGAATACGAGGGGACATATCCCCTGCCTGAGTCACAGATAGACAGGTTTGCCATGAGGGTAAGGATAGGCTATCCGTCGCAGGAAGGGGAAAAAGAAATGCTCCTTTCCCCTGCGGATGAACTGCTGCCGCAAAACCTTGAACCTGTAATTTCTGCTGACGATGTTATCCGTATGCAGTGCATAGCCGAAAATGTCAGGGTTGAAGATGAACTTGTTGATTATCTCCTTTCAATAGTCGATGCAACGAGGAGGTCAAAGGCATTTGTACTGGGTGTGAGTCCCCGCGGTGCAATGGCTCTTCACAGGATTGCGAGGGCTCATGCGATAGTTGAGGGGAGGGACTATTGCATACCTGATGATATAAAAAACCTTGCGCCTTATGTCTTAAGCCACAGGGTAATAGTGAGGGAAGAAGAAGGCAGTGAGAGGGCAGAGGAGATTATAAGAGGGTTGATAGAGGAGATTGAAGTGCCGCTGTAAGTAATGTCTTTTTGCGGCTGCCTGTCCTGCCTGCAAACCCGGTGGGACAGGCATCTTGCCTGTCATCATAGGCTGGAAGCCTGTGCCACTGGCAGGGCAGGCAACCGCACAGGGGTATTTTCGAGACAAAATTATAATCCTAAACCCATAATCTTATTTTATATATGTTTCCATTTCGTTTAACACTTTCTGCACCGTTCCCTTTCCTCATGTGGGCTGCTGCAAGACTGGCAAAGATTGGGGTATTTAAAACAAAAGAAATCAAAAAAGGGCATTTTTTCAAACTCCCGCGAAAGATAGCATTTACAAAATTTGGTGTCAGGTTCACCATCCTCCTCCTTGTTATCGGTATCGCTGCAATAAATACAGGCAACAACCTTATGTATCTTATTGTTGCAATGATGATGTCCCTCATCATCATATCAGGCGTGATGTCAGAATCATCTATAAGGGGTCTTAAGCATAGCAGGGCACTTCCAATGCATGTCTTTGCAGGCATGCCTGTAAATGTTCAATGGACTGTAAAGAATACGAAGAGGCATTTCCCGTCGTTTTCCATATCCCTTAATGAGACATCTCCAGACATATCTGAACTCAGCGGCTGCTACCTTATTAAGATAAACGTAGGGGTAACTGTAGAGAAAGCAGGGGCTTATATCTTCCCGCGAAGGGGGATATATAAACTTCAGGGTTTCAAAGTCTCAACCCGCTTCCCCTTTGGGCTTTTTCTTAAATCAAAGGATGTTGACTCAAATATGGAGGTTTTAGTCTATCCCCGCATTAAACCTGTAAAACAGAGCAGGAGGCATACATATTCAATAGGCGCCTCAGCAGACGGTGATGCACACAAGGCTTCAGGGGGCGGCGATACCCAGATTTATAATATACGGGATTATGTAACTGGTGATGATTCAAGGCTTATCCACTGGAAGTCAAGTGCAAAGGCAAATAAACTCATGTCAAAGGAATTTGAGACAGAGAAGCGGAAGGGTGTAATTATACGGGTTGATAACATAGAGCCTGAAAAGGTATACGATGGTTTTTATGAGGAATTTGAGAATATGGTGGAAGACGCAGCAGCCCTGGCAGCGCATTTTATAAAAAAAGGTTTTTATGTGGGTATTAAAACATTCAGCGGTGATGTGCCGTGCAGGACAGGCACAATGCACCTCTACAGGATATTGAGACTTCTGGCGCTCATTCAGCCTGTAAAACCTGCAGGGGGTCATGACGCAGGTGCGGGGATTAAAATAATCGAACTATGAGTTTTTCTACATACTTTACAATAATATCTTACCTCATGGCAGGCGCAGGACTTGCGGCTTCCAGCCTCACATTGGCAGTATCACCGCTTTTCCTTGCTGCCATGGCCGCCCTCCTTATAGTTTGTTTTTACCTGCATCTTAAAGGGAGGTTTTTAAGCATACCAAAGTTACTATGGAATATATTCGCTGTTCTTCTGTTAATATTCTTCATCATAGACTATTTCTTTATCTCAAACCTCCTCCTTGAGTCAGCATCAAGGTTCCTGACAATCATAATGGCGGCAAAACTCTTTGACCTGAAGACGAACAGGGACTATCTCACACTTTATATACTCGTGTTCTTCCAACTACTCGCTGCATCCGCTGCCACAGCAAGCCTTTCGTTCCTTTTTGTGTTTATGCTCTATATCGTTGTCGGGATATGGGCGCTTGTAATATTTAACCTTAAAAAAGACTGGGAAGAAAATGCACCTCAGGAACAGCCCATGCCCAGATCAATCCTCGGCCCCAAATTCTTTATGGCAGCAGCAGGTCTTGCAGTGTTATCCATGTTCCTAACCGCAATACTCTTTTTTATTATCCCAAGGGTTGGTACAGGGTTCCTTCAGAGGAAGCCGGGTGAGGTAATTAAGATTTCCGGTTTTTCAGACAGGGTTGACCTTGGCGACCTCGGTCCTGTCAAACTAAACGAACGGGTTGTAATGAGGGTAGGGCTCCCTGAACTGGATAAAGCCCCTGCAAATTCTATCTATTTCAGGGGGATTGCATTTGACAATTACGACGGCACGAGTTGGAAGCAGACCAAAAGGGATGAAATTTTTATTGAGAGGAATAATGCAGGGGTTTTTACATTCAGGGGTATGTCTGATATGGGATATATCCTTAAACAGGAGATACTCCTTGAACCGATTGGCACGGATGTCATATTTGCAGCATCATTTGGTGCTGCTGTGTCTGGACCGCTGCCGCGGCGGATAAAGATAGATAATCAGGGCTCAATATACCTGCCGCTGCAGCCTCATACAAGGATTGAATACACAGCATTTTCTGTTGTTTCACAGGACTATAATGAGATGACAATGCCGTCAGGAAGCGGTATAAATGCGGTGCCAGAGCGACTTGCCTTGTATCTGCAGGTGTCGGAGGGGAGTGAGTCTATTGCAGAACTTGCAAAGATGGTTACAATGGGAATTGGCGACCCCCGTTTGAAGGCAATTGCAGTACAGGAATTTCTTAAAAAGAATTACCGCTACACACTTAATCCAGAAAAAGGAGAGGGGAAAACACCTCTTGATGACTTCCTATTCTATTCAAAAGAGGGATACTGCGAACATTATTCAACTGCAATGGCAATAATGTTAAGGACACTGGGGATACCCACAAGACTTGTAACAGGGTTTTTAAAGGGCGAGTGGAACAGGTTCGGTGGTTATCTGCTTGTGAGGCAGAGGGATGCACATTCATGGGTTGAAGTCTATCTCCCTGTAAATAGTTCGCAGTGGGGCTGGCTTACATTTGACCCTACACCCTCTGCAGAATCTGCAGGAGAAGTGCAGACGCCAATGTCTGTTTCGAGCCTTTATCTTGATTCGATCAGGTGGAGATGGAATAGATACATAGTGCATTACACACTCATGGACCAGATAGCACTGGCAAGGAATATTGATATAAGGTTTGGTTCGGTTTTGCATAACATAAGGGGCGTCTTTAATGGTGTAAAAAACTTTAGATCTAAGTTGCATAAAACTGATATTGCCGCCCCAATAAGTCTGCTGGTGATACTACCTTTCTTTTTATTTGTTCTATGGAAATATTTTAAGAATAAGGAAAAAACAAGGTTTAAAGAAAGGGTTCCCCGCTTTTATGTTGATATGCTTAAATTACTGAATAAGAAGGGGATAAGAAAACCGGCTGGTAAAACACCTTTAGAATTTGCAGCGCAACTAAATCTCAAAGAGGTCAGGGATATTACAGACCTTTACCTCATGATAAGATACGGCAAACACAGTATATGCGATAACGAAACTGTATTGGTTAAAAAGTCTCTAGTATCTCTACGAAAGATATAAGAGAGGGGCGGTCTCCTCCCGTTCATGATATAAGCATCTATAGTAGTCTTAATCTTGAGATAGTTTTCTTTAGGTATCTTTAGAAAGGCATTAACCACATAAATAGCCCTCCTCTCTTAGTCTTGAAGAGAGGACTTCAGTTATAATTTCTTCGTCGTCTACTATAAGAATTGGTTCCTACAAATTATCCCCTTTCATTATTATTATGGATTTCGGCAAGGATTTTTTTAGCCGCATCCGCAGCCTTATTCGCTGCCAGATTTATCTTTTCTACCATAGTTTTTATATCTTCGGGCATCTCCTTTTTAGCAAGGAGTTGAGAATATCCGAGTATTCCTGTAATGTAATTATTAAGTTCGTGGAGGCAGTGCCTTACAATATTAATATCCATATCTTACCCCGAAAATGTCTTTTTGTCCCGCTTAGCGGAATTTACGGCTGCCTGCCCCTTGGCACGTTTAACGTGCCTTACCCCTAATTTACCCTGCTTCCTTCCAGTTCTTGCCTGTATTCATATTGACCTTTATCGGCACAATTAGAGGAAAGGCATTCTCCATCTCCTCTTTGACAATCCGCTTTACAGCATCTGTCTCCTCTTCTTTCACTTCAAAGAGCAGTTCATCATGTATCTGGAGGAGCATCTTTGATTTTATGCCTTCAGCCTTAAATCTATTGTATGTCCTTATCATCGCCAGTTTTATCAAATCCGCGGCACTCCCCTGAACAGTTGTGTTTACAGCTGCCCTCTCGCCAAATTTTTTAACCGATTCTACTTCGCTTTTAAGTTCAGGTATATATCTCCTTCTCCCGCAGATTGTTGAAACATATCCTGTTTTTTGAGCATCTTCTATTACTGTGTCAATATATTCCCTGACGCCTTTATAAAGCAGGAAATACCTGTCTATATAGTCCTGTGCCTTTTCTACAGAAATGCCCAGTTCCTTTGAAAGTCCGTATTCACCCATGCCGTATATTATGCCGAAGTTTATAGCCTTTGCCCTCCTCCTCATTTCATCTGTAACTGCATGAGGTTCAACACCGAATACCTCTATCGCTGTCCTTGCATGAATATCTTCATCATTTCTGAATGCATTAAGGAGATGTTCATCATTAGAGAGGTGGGCAGCAATCCGCAGTTCTATCTGTGAGTAGTCAGCAGAAAGGAATTTACAACCTTCATCAGATATAAATGCCTCCCTTATCCTCCTCCCCAGTTCTGTCCTAATGGGGATATTTTGAAGATTGGGTTTTGAACTGGAAAGCCTCCCTGTTGCCGTTCCTGTAGCATTAAACGATGTGTGAACCCTGCCTGTTTCAGGGTTTATTAAGGACAATATGGAATCCACATATGTTGACTTTAATTTTGAAAGATGCCTGTAATTCAATACATGAGCGGGCAGTTCATGGTTTAAAGCGAGGATTGTCAAAACCTCTTCATTGGTTGAATAACCTGTCTTGGTTTTTTTTACGGGTTTAAGTTTCAGTTTGTCAAAAAGGCACTCTGCAAGTTGTTTCGGAGAATTTATATTGAACTCAAAGCCCGAAGCGGTGTAAATTTTATTCTGAATGTCTGTCAGCATTATATCAAGTTCCCTGCCAAACCCTTCAAGATATTTCCTGTCAACCTTTATGCCTGAAAGTTTCATTGATGCCAGAACCCCTGAAAGAGGGAGTTCAATATCTTTAAATAGGTTTAAGAGTTCGCATTCACTTAACTGGGGTAAAAACTCTTTTGCAATGCGGTTTACTGATATAGCCTCTTCACATAAATACTTTGCTGCAGAACCTACATCCATTTCAGCATAGATAGAATGCCTTTTGCCTTTTGCCATTTGCCAACTGTCAACTGACTTGTTCAGGAGATACGATGCAATGCCAGCATCAAAATCCAGCCCTCTCAAAGAGATGTTGTTTTTCAGCAAAAGGATATGGAGCGCCTTTGCATCGGGTGTAATTTTTTTTATGGTTTCGTCCTCAAAAAAGGGTCTTAAACTTTTTAGTATATCATTTTTATCTAACTGCTCTGGTACTCCGAGATAGTGGTGCGAAAATGGTATATAAAAGGCTTCATCTTCTTGCTTATAACATGCATGGACAGGTGAAGGCAGGGCAATTGCCATACCGCATGGACTGAACCTTGAATCAGTATCTGAATGTACAACTACTGAAACAGGAGTGGAATTTTCTAATGAGAGCGCAAGAGATTTTAGTCCGTCCAGTGTAAGAAGAATAGTATGCTTATAACATGCAGGGACAGGATTGTCCAGAGCCCCGTCTTCATACATTAACCCGTGCAGCAGGCGGTTGAATTCCAGTTCTAAAAACAACTCCCTGAGTTTTGGTTTGTCAGGCGGGGATATTGCAAGTTCATCATAATTTATTTCAATTGGCACATCTTTGTTTATTGTTGCCAGTTTTTTTGATAGTAATGCCAGTTCAGAATGTGCCTTGAGGCTTTCCCGCACCTTTTTATTTTTTACCCTGTCAATATCTGCAAGGAGTTCGTTTATGCCCCCGAACTCTTTTATAAGGTCTGATGCGGTCTTTTCACCTATGCCCTTAACACCCGGAATATTGTCAGAGGAATCTCCTGCAAGCCCCATGATATCAGTCACCTTTTCAGGCAGAACGCCGAATCGTTCAACAACCTCATCTGCTGTATATGTCCTGTTTTTCATTGTATCAACAACTATAGTGTCTTTATCAACCAACTGGAGCATATCCTTGTCGCCTGTAACGATTATAACCTTAAGCGCCCTGTCCTTCACCCTTTTTGCTATTGTCCCGATAACATCATCAGCCTCGTAACCATCCATTTCAAGACATGGAATATTAAATGCCTTTACAACCTCTTTTATATAGGGTATCTGCGGCTTGAGGGAGTCAGGCATCTCTGGTCTTTGTGCCTTGTATTCTTCATAGAGTTTATGCCTGAAGGAGGGTGCCTTTGTGTCAAACACAACTGCAATGTGTTCAGGTTTAAAGTCCTTCAATACCTTCATGAGCATGGTCGTAAAACCGTATATTGCGTTTGTCTGCAGCCCCTTTTTATTGGAAAGATATGGGATGGCGTGAAATGCCCTGTAGATATATGAACTTCCGTCTATTAGAATGAGTTGCTGTTTTTCCATAAGGGAAAGGATAGCAATGTTGAGGAAAGAAGTAAACCCCGTTAGAGAGTTTTGACTTTCTAACGGGTAAATGGTGGAAAATCCAAATGACAAAACCCAAAGTTCAAATCAAATCCAAATGCCAAAATCCAAAATTTAACATTTGAACTTTGACATTCATTTGGCATTTGAACTTTGAAATTTGGTTTTTTTCACTAAATACTGTTCACTATTCACTAACGACTAATCCAATATGGTGGAGGCGGTGGGAATCGAACCCACTTCCGAAAATGCCTGGCAGCGGCATACTACATACTTATCCTGTGTTTTAAGTCTCGCACTATAAATCCCCCGCAGGCAGGGTATTTATAGCGCCAGTCCATTTAAATCTCGTTTTTCAGGACTCTGGACTAAGCCTGAAAGACCATCCTGCTAATGTCGTCCCTTAAAATCCGCAGGAATGATTCAAAGGGACGCTGGCTGACTTAAGCAGCCAGAGCGTAATTATAGTCGTTTGCGACTATTGTTTTCTGGTGGTTTAACGAGTCCCCAGACCTCGGTATGCAGCCAGTGCGCAGGTGCAATCCCGTCGAAACCTGTCGCCCCCTTTCTTGTTAGTTAGCAGTTTGCAGTTTCCAGTTAGCACAACCTTCGTTTTTCGCTTACCTACTGCTTACTGCCTACTTTTTACTGCCTTCTCCATTTCTCTTTCAACAGTCTTCTTTTTTATACTTTCTCTTTTGTCAAATAGTTTCTTCCCTTTGGCAAGGGCGAGTTCAATCTTTGCCTTACCGTTCTTAAAGTATATCTTTGTTGGTATTAAAGTCAATCCCTTTTCATGTGTCTTGCCTAGAAGTTTATTTATTTCTTTTTTGTGGAGCAGGAGTTTCCTTGTCCTGTCAGGGTCAGGCTGTGTAAATTTATCTGCCTGTGCATACGGGCTTATGTGCATATTTGCAAGGAATATCTCGCCATCTTTTATCCTTGCATAACTATCTTTCAGATTAGCCTTTCCCTGTAAAAGCGATTTCACCTCTGAGCCTTTTAAAATAATGCCTGCTTCAAAAGTTTCTTCTATAAAATAGTCATAATATGCCTTTTTATTTTGGCAGACAATCTTTACATTATACTGCATTTATGACCCTTGTGACTGTAGGTCTTAACCCCTGCCTTTTTTCTGCAGACTTCCCATAAATCCTTATACCAAAAAATGCAGCAGCAAGGAATAGTGCGCCGAATACACCTGACATCAGGTCCGGGTTAAATTCAGGCGAGATGTTTTTCCCGAATTCCTGGCCTGTGATAACACCTAATATAAATGCAAATAACGGCACAAGATAAAGTATCATGCTGACTTTCAGAATGGCAGAGGCTGGAATCTTGAATACAACCCTGTCGCCTATTCCTGCGTTCACAGGGTTGTCAGTCTCTACCAGCATCTCCTTTCCACCGATACTGTAGCAGAAGTCTTTTGCCTGGCATTTTTCACATGCAGATCCTCGCTCTGCCCTGATTAGCGCACTCTTTTCTTTCTCTTTTACGCCGACAACTATGCCTTGTTCTTCTATCATGTTTTTATAGTATCATGTAAGCGCATAATTTGCAATTTGAATATCCCAAAAATAGACATTGATTTTTGGGGAAACCTGCAAGTTGGCTGCCAGACGAGGCAGCGGACAATCTTTGAGACGAGCCGTATGTTCACCGAGAGGGACAGGCTACTTTTTTTGTAAAAAAGTTGCCTGTCCCTTTAGGAGCCCCGGGCAAATCGCAGGTTTGTAAAATAGCGAGGTTTTTAATCGCTATTTTACGGAATATCCTTTCCCTTGACAGATACTGGCATTATGGGGTAGAAGCATGGCAAATGACGAGTCTGAATATTTTTTCACCCGCCAAGGTAAATCTTTTTCTCAAGGTATTGAAAAAGAGGTTGGACGGTTATCATGAAATAATTACACTCATGCAGCCGATTTCTATTTATGATGAGATTCTGCTTGATGTGTCGGACGGAAGCGGTATTTTTGTTGAATGCAATAACAAAAATATCCCTTTGGACAGGACAAATCTTGCATACAGGGCAGCAGAGATGTTTTTAAGAAAGGCAGGCATACAAAAAGAGGTTCATATCAGGATTAAGAAGAATATACCTGCTGCAGCAGGACTCGGAGGCGGCAGCAGCAATGCAGCATCTGTTTTAAAAGGGTTAAACAATATATTGCCTTCAGGGTTTTCAACTTCTTCCCTGATGGAAATAGGTGCAGAACTCGGCTCTGATGTGCCGTTTTTCATACTGAACCACTCTGCGATTGCTTACGGCAGGGGTGAGAAACTGGATTTGATAGAAATTCCAGGGTATTGGTATGTTATTGTAAATCCGGGATTTCCTGTTTCAACAGCATGGGTTTATGGAAATTTGCTCTTGACAAAAGAGCAAGAGGATATTAACATTCCCTCTTTAAAAAACAGGCTTAAGGACATCTGCATAGAAGATATATTGGAAAACGATCTGGAAGGTGTTACGGTTCTTGAATATCCTGATATTAAAGACATTAAGTCAGGGTTAAGAGGAGCAGGTGCAGCAGGCGCCCTTATGTCAGGGAGCGGGTCAACGGTGTTTGGGGTATTTGAAAATAAAGAAGCGGCAGGAATCGCCTTTATTCGCATAAAAAACGACCCCATGTTTAAGAACATGGCTGTATTTGCTGCACAAGGACTGTAAAAGAAACCGTTATACGTGTGCGTTGTACGTGAGCGTGGAAAAACTTAAAACACGTATAACGCATCACGCATCACGGTCATTTTTTGGGGCGTCGCCAAGCGGTAAGGCACAGGGCTTTGATCCCTGCATCCGGAGGTTCGAATCCTCCCGCCCCAGCCAGAAAGAAACCGTTATACGTGAACGGTCTTTTATACGCATCACGGTCTTTAAACTATGATTGATAAACTTAAAATATTTGCAGGCAATTCAAATCAGAATCTGGCTAATGCAACATGCCGCTATCTTGACATCCACCTTGGTAAGGCAGAGGTAAAGAGTTTCAGCGATGGTGAGATATGCGTTGAAATACAGGAAAGTGTCAGAGGGATGGAGGTCTTTGTCATACAATCCACATCACCGCCTGCGAACAGGAATTTAATGGAACTGCTCATAATGCTGGATGCGCTGAAAAGGGCATCTGCACAGGCGATAACAGCGGTTATCCCTTATTATGGTTATGCAAGACAGGACAGGAAGGTTGCGCCAAGGACGCCGATAACAGCGAAACTGATTGCAGACCTGATTGCTACTGCTGGTGCGACACGGGTACTGTGCGTTGACCTCCATGCAGGGCAGATACAGGGCTTTTTCAATGTACCTGTTGACAATATCTTTGCAACTCCTGTGCTTCTCGAGTATATCCATGAAAACTATAAAGATGATGTTATAATAGTTTCGCCTGATGCAGGCGGTGTTGAGAGGGCGAGGGCTTTCGCAAAGAGGCTTGATACAAACTTTGCAATGATAGACAAGAGGAGACCTGCGCCAAATATTGCAGAGGTTATGAATATTATTGGTGATGTTAAGGATAAAAAGGCAGTACTCCTTGACGATATGATAGATACCGCAGGCACAATATCACTAGCAGCGAATGCACTTATAGATAAGGGTGCAAAAGAGGTTTATGCATGTTGTACGCACCCTGTATTTTCAGGTCCTGCAATTGAAAGGCTGAAGGGTTCGCCGTTAAAAGAGGTGGTAGTTACAGATACAATACCCTTAAGCAGGGAGGCGCAGGGTTTGAAAAATGTAAAGGTTCTTTCAATAGCCCCGCTTCTCGGCGAGGCAATAAAACGGATACATTACGGAGAGTCGGTAAGTTCGTTGTTTGTATAAAAGAAGCATAGGGCATGGAGCATGGGGCATAGGGATAACTCTATGCCCTCTGCCCTTTGCGCTTTGCCCTTAAGGAGGAAACATGGAACAGGTAGAATTAACAGCCAAACAAAGACATGGGGTTGGCAAAGAAACAGCAAAGAAACTCCGAAGAGAAGGGGTTGTCCCTGCAATACTTTATGGCCCTGCAATTAAAGATACAATGCCATTATCATTGAATAACAAAGACCTTAAAAAGGCATTATCAACTGGCGCCAGGGCTAATGTTCTGGTAAATCTAAAGATACAGGATGATAAAAAAGAAAAAAGGGTGGTTATGTTCAGGGGTTTTCAGAGAAATGTGCTTACGCAGGAGATTATCCATGCTGACCTCTATGAACTGCTGATGGACCACAATCTGGTTGTTGATGTCCCAATCCATCTAACTGGTAAGGCAGAGGGCGTTGCGCTTGGCGGCATATTGCAGCAGGAGAGCAGGACATTGAAGATAGAGTGTATGCCAAATCAGATACCTGATAGGATAGATGTTGATGTTACAAACCTTACAATCGGGCATTCTATCCATGTAAAGGATATTGCACTGCTGCAGGGTTTAAAGGTGGTAGGTGACCCAAATCAAACTATTGCACTTGTTGCTGCACCGACTGAAGAGGTTGTTGTAAAGAGCGCTGAAGAGATAAAGGCAGAACTGGCGAAGTCTTTTGAAGAGAAGGAAAAGCCCGAAGAGAAAAAGGAAGAGGAAAAGGAAAAGAAGAAGTAGAAGCAAAGGTAAAGTGGTGAAGAGATAAAAAGGTAAAAAAGTTTTAAACCTATTAACCTTTTAATCTCTTAGCCTATTAGCCTCTTAACCATAATCAATGCTTATCATCGGTCTTGGAAATCCCGGCGCAAGATATGAATTTACACGGCACAATATAGGGTTTCTGGCAGTTGATTATATTGCGGATAAAGCGGGCATATCTTTAAGCAAAAAGAGTCATAAGGCGGTATGGGGGAAAGGGAATATTTCAGGAAATGATGTGATAATCGCCAAGCCGCAGACCTTTATGAACCTAAGCGGCGATGCTGTTAGAACCATTGCCGGTTATTTCCATATAGAAGCAAAAGATATTATTGTTATATACGATGATATTGACCTTGAATTAGGGACTGTCAGGATAAGAAAAAAGGGCGGCGGCGGCGGGCACAGGGGCATGGAATCTGTAATTGAACAACTTGGCGCAAAGGATTTTGCAAGGATTAGACTTGGGATAGGAAGACCTGAAAGACGGGGTCAAGGGTCAAGGGTCAAGGGTCAAGAAGATACAGCCGATTATGTTTTGAGTCCGTTTAGTCGGGAAGAAGAAGATAGATTGGAAGAAATCTTAAATACGACAAAAGATACGGTTGACACCATATTAAAAGATGGGATTGACAAGGCAATGAACAGGTTTAATAAAAACCGTGATGCATGTGCGTGATGCGTATGAAAGACCGTGTGCGTTATACGTCATGCGTGATGCGAAAAGGCAAAAATATTTTTACGCATAACGCATCACGTTCACGTATAACGGCTTTATTTCGCATCACGTATAACGCTCACGTATAACGGTATTTAAAAGGAGGATTCTAAAAATGCAGCAGTTAACTAATTTTGCGCCAATATTCGGGATGGCAGGTCTTGTAATAGCCTTCCTGATATACGGCTATATTAAGAAACAGCCTGACGGCAATGACAGGATGAGGGAGATAGCCGGAATGATTCACGATGGGGCAATGGTATATCTCAAGAGACAATATACAATACTCTTTGCATTTATAGCCATTATCTTTATTGCCCTGTCAATCTTTATAAATGTTCAGACAGGCATTGCATATGTGGGCGGCGCAATATCATCCATGCTTGCGGGATTTTTTGGCATGAAGGCAGCAACAAAGGCGAATGTCAGGACTACGCAGGCGGCAAACCTATATAAACCTGATACAGCAAAATCACTTTCAATAGCATTCCTCGGCGGCTCTGTAATGGGGCTTTCAGTTGCAAGCATCGGGCTTATCGGCGTTGGGATATTTTTCCTGCTTTACGGCGATCCAAAAACCGCTGCCATAATAAACGGCTATGCTATGGGCGCATCTTCAATCGCCCTGTTTGCAAGGGTTGGCGGCGGCATATTTACAAAAACAGCAGATGTTGGATCTGATTTAGTTGGTAAAATAGAAGCAGGCATACCTGAGGACGACCCGAGAAACCCTGGCGTTATTGCTGACAATGTTGGTGACAATGTTGGCGATGTTGCAGGACTCGGCGCGGATATATTTGAGTCATATGTAGGTTCGGTTGTTGCAACAATAGCAATTGGCGCTACTGCGCTTGCAGGCACAAAGGTCGCTGAACTGGGCTCAGCAATGACGCTGATGTCTCTGCCGATTGTCCTTATAATGGCAGGGCTAGTTGCATCTGTTATAGGCATATTATCCATGAGGATACTTGAAAAATACAACCCTGCTGCAGCGCTCCGTTATGCCACATTTATAGCAGCAGGGCTTTTCCTGATATTCGGTTATGCAGTTGTCTATTACCTTGATGTCCACAACGGCGTTTACTGGGCAGTATTTTCAGGGTGTGTGGGCGGTATTATCATAGGGCTCCTGACAGAGCATTATACATCCGCAGGACCTGTTAAAAGGATTGCAGAATCAAGCCAGACAGGCGCTGCAACCAATATTATAACAGGCATGGCAGTAGGACTTGAATCATGCGCCCTGCCTGTACTTGCAATATGCGGAGCCATATTTATTGCTAATTACACAAGCGGACTCTACGGCATTGGTATCTCAGCAGTTGGTATGCTTGCAACAGTCGGCATAATCATGAGCGTTGACGCCTATGGTCCTATTGCAGACAATGCAGGCGGCATATCCGAGATGAGTCATCTGGGCAAGGATGTCCGGGCAATAACAGACTCCCTTGACGCGCTTGGCAATACAACCGCTGCTATCGGCAAGGGCTTTGCAATCGGCTCTGCTGCTTTAACAGCGCTTGCACTCTTTTCTGCATACAGTCAGGCAATAAGTGTAAAAACAGGCAAGGTTTTTGAAATACTTATAACAGACCCGTATGTTGTGATAGGCTTGCTTGTCGGTGGGATACTCCCATTCTTCATAGGCGCACTCACAATGACATCTGTGGGCAAGGCAGCATTCAAGATGGTTCAGGAGATAAGGAGGCAGTTCAGGGAAATTCCAGGACTCCTTGAAGGTAGAGAAGGCGTTAAGCCTGATGTTGCAAAGTGTATTGATATATCCACAAAGGCAGCGCTCACAGAGATGATACTTCCCGGCGTTACAGCAGTTGCAGCCCCTGTGCTTGTCGGATTTATACTTGGTCCTGCAGCACTTGGCGGAATGCTTGCGGGCGCGACAGTTGCAGGAGTTTTACTTGCAATATTTATGGCAAATGCAGGCGGCGCATGGGATAATGCGAAGAAATATATTGAAAAAGGCAACCTCGGCGGAAAGGGTTCTGATGCGCACAAGGCAGCAGTAGTTGGCGATACAGTTGGCGACCCATTCAAGGACACATCAGGTCCAGCAATGAACATACTAATAAAACTTATGAGTATCGTTTCACTTATTATTGCACCGCTTTTGATATAGTAGGAGGTTTGTAGGGGTTTGATTTATCAAACCCACATATCACATCGGGTCGGATAAATCCGACCCCTACATCTGCGGACGGACGCGCCATAAGG
>MGPS01000001.1 GCA_001797495.1 Deltaproteobacteria bacterium GWC2_42_11 | reverse complement strand
GTCAGTTTCAAGGGCTAGTCAATGCCCGCACTGCCCTTGCATCATCTTTAAATGTGCCGGCTGTGAAGATACTGCAACTTGTTGGGGTTGAACCATTCTTACAGAAACTTAAGCATATCGGTTTTGATGGGCTTGATGAATCCGATGATTTTTATGGTCCATCCATTGCGCTGGGTTCAGCCGATGTGAGTCTCTGGGAATTGGTAAATGCCTACCGCACACTGGCTAATGAAGGTATATGGAGTGAAATGAGGCTGACATTTGATATGGAAACAAAACCATCTTACAGGAGAGAATTCTCAAAAGAGGCATCTTTTATCATATCGGACATTCTTTCTGACAGGGAGGCAAGAAGCAATACTTTTGGTCTTGAAAGCCCTCTTTCAACAAGATTCTGGACTGCGGTAAAGACCGGGACAAGCAAAGATATGCGGGACAACTGGTGCATAGGGTATTCAAGTAAATATACTGTTGGTGTCTGGGTTGGAAATTTTTCAGGGGAACCGATGTGGAATGTAAGCGGTATTACAGGGGCTGCGCCTGTATGGGTTGAGATTATAGACTGGCTCCACCGCAGCGACCCCGACCAACCTAAGAAACCAGCAACAGGCATGTTATCTAAAAAGAATTTATCGGAACGTGCTGAATGGTTTATTAAAGGTACGGAACCCGATACAATCAGCAGAACAGGCATTAGTCCGCACGTAAGTCAGCATATTGCTTATCCTGTTACAGGGACTATTATTGCATTAGACCCTGACATCCCTTATGAACAACAGAAGGTTTTTTTTGAATCTCAACCTATTGATAACAATAACAGCCATAGATGGGTGCTAGACGGAGAAGATATGAGTTATTCATGGACTCATGTGGGCTGGACACCGGTTGCTGGGAAACATACATTATTGCTTATTGGACAGGAAAATAAGGTTGTGGGTTCTGTGAATTTTGAGGTGAGGGGCAACACAGAGCAATTGACAGAAAAATTACCATACTAATGAAAGATCGCAAATATTTTTTGACTGTTATTTGTTTTCCTCTTACATCCTCACATTTATCCCTTTTTCCTTCAAAAACCTTTTTGTTTCAGGGATTGTTAGTTCTCCAAAATGGAATATTGAGGCTGCAAGTGCAGCGTCTGCCTTCCCTTCTGTAAGTGCGAAATACAGGTGATCAATTTCTCCTGCGCCGCCTGACGCAATAACAGGTATGTTTACCTTTGTTGATACCTCATAGATTAAATCAACATCATAACCTTCTTTTGTGCCGTCCCTGTCCATGCTTGTTAAAAGTATCTCTCCTGCGCCAAGTTCCTCAACCCTTTTAGCCCATTCAATCACATCTATTTCCCTGTTAATCCTGCCGCCGTGTGTGTATATATCCCATTCAGGCACCACAGAACTTGGTGCAAAAAATTTAAAGGTATCTATCTCGCTTACATCCCCCGGTGTCCATGTAGCAGACCTCCTTTTTGCGTCTATCGCAACAACTATGCACTGGCTGCCGAATTTAAGAGATGCCTCTTTTACAAATTCAGGATTATCCACTGCTGCTGTATTTATTGATACCTTGTCAGCGCCTGCATTAAGGAGTTCCCTTATATCGTCCAGTGTCCTTATGCCGCCGCCGACTGTAAGAGGCATTGATACATGAGCAGCAGTCCTTTCAACAACATTAATGATAATTTTTCTGTTTTCGTGTGATGCTGTTATATCAAGGAACACAAGTTCATCCGCCCCTTGTTCCTCATAAACAATTGCACATTCAACAGGATCCCCTGCATCCCTTAACTTTATAAAACTTACACCCTTTACAACCCTTCCGTCCTTAACATCAAGGCAGGGTATGATTCTCTTTGTCAGCATAGATTATAAATTACTCCTTTGCTATTTTTATTGCCTCTTCTAAATCTATATTTCCTGAATATAAAGCCTTGCCTATTATAACACCTTCAAGTTTTATACCCTTTAATGCCTTTATATCACTCAATGAACTTACACCGCCTGATGCTATTACAGATATTTTTACAGCGTTTGCCATTTCCTTAGTCGCATTCATATTAGGTCCTTGAAGCATGCCGTCCTTTTTTATGTCAGTGTAGATAATGCAGGCGACTCCCATATTTTCAAATTTTTTTGCCAAATCAATTGCTTTTTCAGATGTAATATTTACCCAGCCGTGTGTTGCCACAAAGCCGTCCTTTGCATCTATCCCTACGGCAATCCTTTCAGGAAATTTTTTGCAGGCTTTTTCCACAAGGGATGGGGTTTCCTGCGCCTTTGTTCCGATTATTATCCTTTGAACCGCTCTAAAATTGAGGTAATATTCTATGGTTTCAATATCCCTTATGCCGCCGCCTATCTGAACAGGCGTATTTATTGATGTAAATATTTTTTTGATAGTGTTTATATTTTTAGGAATACCCTCAACAGCACCGTCAAGGTCAACAAGGTGTATGAGTTTTGCCCCCAGAGATTCCCATCTTTTTGCAACATCAGCAGGGTTTTCTGAATATACAGTTTCTGCGTCCATCCTTCCCTGCGTCAGACGGACGCACTTGCCGTCTTTTATATCTATTGCTGGTATTATTAGCATCTATTTTAAGTCTCCGAAATTTTTTAAAATCATTGAGCCCATTTTCTGGCTTTTTTCAGGGTGGAACTGGCAGGCAAATATATTGTCTTTCCATATGCTGCTTGTAAATTCAATGCCATAGTCTGTCTTTGTTGCTATTACATCTTCATCTTCAGGAACTACATAATAGGAATGCACAAAATAAAAATATGAATTATCAGGTATGTCTTTTAATAGCGGGGCATCTTGCAGTATTTTTATATTGTTCCAGCCCATGTGGGGCACCTTGATAATATCATCAGACCCTTCAATATTTGAAAAATCAAATCTGACAACCCTGCCTTTAATAATATCCAAACCCTTATGTATGCCGAATTCTTCACTTTCTGTAAACAGAAGTTGCAGTCCAAGACATATCCCCAGAAAAGGCTTGCCGTCATTTATTACATTAAGTATCGGTTCTATAAGTCCGTAGTTTTGTAAATTTTCCATGCAGTCTTTAAACGCACCAACACCCGGCAGGACAACATGACTTGCATCCAGAATATCCTTTGGGTTTCTTGTAATAATGCACTTATGTCCGACCCTTTCAAAGCCCTTCTGGACACTCCTTAAATTACCCATGTCATAATCAATTATGGCTATCACTTACAATTTTCCTTTCGTTGACATTATTCCTTTAATCTTTGGATTTATGCTTGCTGCCTCAGACAATGCCCTGCCAAATGCCTTGAATATTGCCTCAATCATATGGTGGATATTCCTTCCATAAGGCACATTTATATGGAGTGTCATCCCGCTTCTATTTGCAAATGCCTGAAAAAAGTCCTCTGCCAAATCTGCATCAAAATCCTTTATCTTTGCCTTTTTTGGTAAAATAACTTTATATGCAAGATATGGTCTATCACTTATATCAATGCTCACAGATGCAATTGCCTCATCCATTGGCACTGCTGCAGAGCCGTATCTCTTTATACCTTTTTTATTGCCAAGCGCCTTTTTAACGGCATCACCAAGGCATATGCCAGTATCCTCTACTGTGTGATGATAGTCAATGTCAATATCCCCTTTTGCCTTTACCTTTAAATCAAAAAGCCCATGTCTTGCAAAAAGTGATAGCATGTGGTCAAGAAAAGGGATTGGAGTTTTTATATTATAAACCCCTCTGCCATCCAGATTGAGTTCAAGGGATATATCCGTCTCTTTGGTTTTTCTATTTATCTTTGCTTTTCTAGGCATAATCATTTTGCTCCATGCTTATGAAATTCCTTTTATTTTATATCCTTATTGCAACACTCTTACCGTGGGCATCCAGCCCTTCCATGTCTGCAAACCTTACTATATCCGCTCCAAATTTATCAAGCCCTTTTCTTGAGAACAAGATAACGTTTGACCTTTTTATAAAATCATAGACGCCTAGCGGTGATGAAAACCTCGCAGTACCTCCTGTTGGTAAGGTATGGTTAGGCCCTGCCATATAATCTCCGACTGCCTCCGGGGTATTGTATCCGAGGAATATCGCCCCTGCGTTTTTAATCTTTTTAAATAGTCCGAATGGTTTTTTTACAAAGAGTTCAAGGTGTTCAGGTGCGATGGTGTTTGCAATATCCACTGCTTCTTTTAAATCTTTTGTAATTATAATTGCTCCATATCTATCAATGGATTTTTTAGCAATAGCCTCTCTTTTGAGTTCTTTAATCTGCCTAGAAACCTCTTTTGCAACAGCCTCTGCCATATTCTTTGAGGTTGTTAAAAGAATGCTGGATGCAAGTTCGTCATGCTCTGCCTGTGAGAGTAAATCAGCAGCAATCCATGATGGGTTTCCTGTCCCGTCGTTTATAATAAGTATCTCACTCGGACCTGCAATCATGTCTATATCAACAACCCCGAAGACAAGCCTCTTTGCAGTTGCTACATAGATATTGCCAGGACCAACAATCTTATCAACTTTGAGTATGGTCTCTGTCCCGTAGGCAAGTGCTGCTATTGCCTGCGCACCGCCGACCTGATAAATTGCATCAACACCTGCAATATCTGCTGCTGCCAGAACATATGGATTTATGCCGTTTTTTGATGGCGGCGTTGCCATTATTATCTCTTTTACACCAGCAATCTTTGCGGGTATTGCATTCATGAGCACTGTTGACGGATAGGCAGCCTTCCCTCCCGGCACATATATGCCAACCCTTTCAAGAGGTGTTACCTTTTGTCCTAGTACAGTCCTGTCCTTTTCAGTGTATTGCCATGATTTTGGAGTCTCTTTCCTGTGAAAGGCATCAATCCTTTTTGCTGCAAGTTTTAATATCTTTAAGTCATATTCTGAAATATTTTTAAGAGCCTTTTTTATTTTATTTCTATCAACCTTCATGCCTTTTACAGTAAGTTTTGCACCATCAAACTTTTCCGTATATTTCAAAAGGCTTTTGTCGCCGTTTTGTTTTACATTCCTGATAATTATCTTTACCTTTTCTTCTACATCATACGGCTCTGTTTCGCCCCTTTTGATAATCACATCAAGTTTTTTTGTGAAATATTTATCTTTTGTGGAAAAGATTTCCATCACTCTATCTCCTCATAAGCCTTTTTTGCATTCAGAACAAGCCATTCATTGTATTTTATCCAATTTTTATATTTTGACAAACTTATATTTTTTGCAACCTCTTCCGCATTCATGCCCTGTTTTTTTAGTTTTTTAACCTCTTCTGTAAGGTCGCTTAAATATCCTTCAAACTCTTTCAATCTTTTCTTGCCAGCAACCTTGCCGTGTCCCGGCACATAAGTATCTGCCTCAAACCATCCAATCTTTCTTAACACCTCTTTCCAGTTCTTAATATTGCCGTCATTAACCCATGGCAGCCTTTCTGTGTACAAAAGGTCTCCTGCAAATATAAGCCTTTCTGTTGGGAGATATACGATTATATCCCCGTCTGTGTGTCCAACTCCAAGACATACAAGTTCAAATGATTTATTACCTATACGCATTGACAGGGTATTTGTAAATGTTTTTGTAGGCAGAGTGAGTTCAAAGCCTTCAAGACTTTTCTCGCCAAAGAATTTTTTAAACTGCCTTTCATGCGGCTCCTTCTTTTCAATCAGGTTCTTTTTGGTGTTATCATGGCTGATGATTTCTTTAGCCTCTTTAAAATACTGGTTCCCGAATGTATGGTCGCCGTGATAATGGGTGTTTATAACAAACGCTACAGGTTTATCCGTATTTTCTTTTATTTTATTCTTAAGCAAAATGGAGAGTTCCTTCAGACCCTGTGTGTCAATCACAACAACCCCTTCATTTGTTACTACAAAACCTGAATTTGCAGCGCCGTCAGCACCTATAAATGCATATACATTTTCACGGAGTTTAACAACCTCCGGTTCAGAGGCATAAAGTGGGCTTACAAAAAATAAAGATAAGAGTAATAGGAAGATTTTTTTCATCTTTTCAACCATTCAGTTTAGCAAGGATTGCCTTCCAGATATCAAGAAGCGCAAGCCTTTTAGCCCAATACTCAATGTAGTCTCTATCAATCATTTCACTGGATATCTTCATCATACTTGTTATATCACGAATATGTTTTTCTGACTCACCCTCTTTATAATATTTCATCTTCATAATTATTACATCTTCAGGGGACGAGAAATTTGCCTCTGTCTTTTCTATTGGAGAAAACCTCTTAACCCTTTTAAACCTGCTGTCATTAAAATCATCATCTTTCCGAATAATGACATCAATCTTTAGTCCTGATGATGGGTGTATTATATTGAACTGGTTTTTATGCCTTATTGCATCCCTCGTGGCATCTTCGCTCAGATAAAATTCACTCTCTGGGAAGTGTTTCAGCAATGCAGAGATATGTTCTTCTCTAATATCTGCAACCACATCAATGTCATTGGTAAATCTTGGTTCACCATAAAAGATTGAGGCAATAGAGCCTGTAATGAGGTATTGAATTTTAAGCGAATCAAAGGTATTGGCAAGATGTTTTAATAATTCATGTAATTCCATGTGACAACCTCTTTGCTGCCTCCTGCTGAACCTTTTCATCATTCCAATCCGCGTGTATAGAATGCAGATAGTGGGTTAATTGCTTTTGTGCAAAACTCCACATATTAAAAGCAATGGCAAGTCTTTGTTGAGGGGTTTTTTCTCTAAGAACCCTTGCCATAATGTCATCTATAATCTCAATATTTCTATTATCGATACCCATAACCTGCCCACATGCGGTATTTGATGTCGTAGTTGATTATAAAGTACGGTTCCTCATCTGAAAATTTAATTTTTACACCCTCCCATAAAACGCCTGACTCCCTTTTGTGATTAGTTTATACTTCCACCCTTTTGTTTTGCAAAACGCTTCTGCTGTTTAGCCCTTTAGTTTGGTTGAAAGCCATAGAAGTAGCGGTAGTCCTTTTGTCTCGTGGATTTCTCTGTTTCCATTTTTATATTCAACCATAAAGTAGACAATGTCCCTTTAGTTGTTGAAGTAAGAAGCGACCTCGATTAAAATGTTTCATCGAAAAACCTAATTAAAGGAGGACGCTTCTATGGATAAAAGATACCGTAAGATGGCAAAAAAGGCAAATGGGAAGATAAGTTATTTTTGCTAAAGAATGCTTGACAAAAGAAAGGGGGCGGTATAATTTACAGTAGAAAAAAGAGGTAGATATGTCAGAGGTTCAAACTGCCTTAAATAGTGTTATTTCTCGGGTGCACCTGTCTGCGTGCAATGCACAGGCAGGTAAGACTGCACAAATTGCCCAGCCTCCAACCCGGACACCCTCCATATCAAAAGTTAAAGTAAGCAAAGACACATCAGGCAAGATAACCGTTGCATTTCCTTATGACCCTTCACGAATCTCAAAAATCAAAACTATAGAAGGACACAAGTGGAATCCTGATAAGAGATGCTGGAGTTTCCCTGATTCGGAAGGAGTACTCCATAAAATTCTAAAGATATTTGGTCAGGAACAGGTTCATATAGACCCCGCCCTCCAGGTAAATCTATCCCCTATAGTGCTTGACAAGGTACGGGAAGCAATTCAATCACGTCACTACAGCAGAAGAACTGAGCAAACATATGTCAACTGGGTCAAACGTTTCATTCACTTCCATAGCAATCAGAACCTCCTGGAAATGGGAGAGAAGGAAATTAACGCATTTTTATCGCACATGGCTATAAATGAGCATGTAAGCGCCTCTACCCAAACGCAGGCTTTGTGTGCCATTGTGTTTCTCTACCGTCATGTTTTGAACAAAGATATTGGTTTGCTGGAAGGATTGATTCGCGCCAAAAAACCGAAAAGACTGCCTGTTGTCCTGACAAAACAGGAAGCTAAAGCGGTTATAGGATTATTAGAAGGTGATAAATGGTTAATGGGTATGTTGCTGTATGGCGCAGGCTTGCGGTTGATGGAATGCCTGCGGCTGCGTGTTCAGGACATAGACTTCAGCCGTAACGAAATCATGGTCCGTGACGGCAAGGGCGCAAAAGATCGGATCACGATGCTTCCCGAATTAATAAAGAAGCCCCTTCAAGACCATCTGCGAGATGTCAAGGCGATCCACGAGAAAGACCTGGCCGAAGGTTGGGGCCGCGTCCTGATGCCCGACGCTTTGGACCGCAAGTATCCGAACGCCCCAACGGACTGGCGCTGGCAGTGGGTCTTTCCGCAGGAGAACCGTTGGAAGAACACGACGACCGGCCAGCAATGCCGCCACCATGTACACGAAACCATCCTTCAGCGGGTCGTCAAAGATGCAGTTCACAAGGCGAATGTAGTCAAACATGCGGGGTGCCACACGTTCCGCCATTCGTTCGCCACTCATTTGCTTGAGTCGGGTTATGACATCCGCACGATTCAGGAACTTCTGGGGCATAAGGATGTCAGTACGACTATGATATACACCCATGTGCTGAGCAAGGGTGGGCACGGCGTGAGGAGCCCAATTGATGGCCCATGACTCGTCTTATACAGACTGCATAAGACGAGTCTCCGAAAACGGATTACGGA